>DATLYB010000178.1:0-4580 GCA_035575215.1 Chitinophagales bacterium | reverse complement strand
CATTGTCGTCAGAGGCAACTCACCGAAAGGCGTGCTTTGGCGTGTGGAAGGGATTGAAGTGCCCAGTCCCAATCACTTTTCGCAGGAAGGTTTTGGCGGGGGAGCCGTGTGTCTTATCAGCGGGCAGGCTATCGGCACGTCTGACTTTTATGCGGGCGCTTTTCCGGCTGAATTCGGCAATGCCCAATCAGCCGTGTTTGACATCAAGCTGCGCAAAGGCGACTCGCAGAGAAGACATTATTACCTGCAGGCAGGAATGATGGGATTTGAAGGCGGAACGGAAGGACCTTTTGCTGACGGCAGACAGGCATCCTACTTCATCAATTACCGTTATTCCACATTGAAGGTTTTTGAAAAAATCGGCTTTGACATCGGAAACACCGTCACCTCTTATCAGGATTTGAATTTCAAGCTCCAATTCCCTTCAAAGAATGCCGGAACATTCTCCGTATTCGGCATTGGAGGAATGAGTGAGATTCGCATCTCGGAACAAAAAAGGCATAAGCTGAAAGACAAAACCAAAACCTATGACATGGCGATGATGGGCATCAGCCATGGCTATTCGCTGAATGAGAAAAACCACATCACCTCCATTGTTGCCGTTGCTGCCAACCGGGAGTCGCTTGACAAGGATGAGATATACGCAGGCAATGTGTTGATTCCCTCTTATCGCCTCGGAGCATCCAACATTTATCTTAGAAGCACTGTTGAGCTGAACTCCCGTTTTTCATCCAAGAGCAGCCTGCGCTCCGGCATAATCGCAAGCGGCATCCGCTTCAAGGTGGATGATTTGTATGATGCCTACCTGAAAACGGGCGAGGTGAAAACGGCAGAGTTCTCCTACGTGCTGCAGGCGCACAGCCAATGGAAATACCGCCTTTCCGAAAAATGGACTTGGCTGAGCGGTATGCATTTTCTGTTTTTCGGATACAATTACCACTACAGCCTCGAACCGCGCACAGGACTCAGATGGCAAATTACCGAAAAACAATCGCTCTACCTATCGGCAGGATTGCACAGCAGGCTGGAATCGCTTTCAACCTATAGCGTGCAAGACCCCTGGTCGCTTGAACAGCCCAACCGGTATCTTGACTTGACAAGGTCAGTTCAGCTTGTTTTGGGATATGAAATCCGTCCTGCCGAACATTTGACGCTGAAAGCCGAAACGTATTTTCAATACCTCTATAACGTGCCGGTTTCCACTGATGAGAGCAGCTACTTTTCAATGTTAAATTTTCAGGACCGCTACGTCACAATGAAGCTGGTGAACAACGGGCGCGGGAAAAACTATGGAATCGAACTGACGCTCGAAAAATCTTTTGCAAACAATTATTATGTGCTGGCAAACGGCAGCCTTTTCAACTCAACGTTTTATGCTGCCGATGGCATCTGGCGGAATTCACGCTACAACTCCAATTTCATCACCAGTCTCACCGCTGGAAAAGACGTGCCTTTCGGAAAAATGAAAACCTGGACGCTGGGCGCCAATGCCCGTATCCTGTGGTCAGGAGGCGAACGAACCGAGCGGACGGGTTTCGAAGAGCAGATAGGCAACTACTTCAGGCTCGATACTCGCGTAAGCATCGCCCGCAAGCGGGAGTGCGTGAAATGGCTGCTTGCCCTTGACATTCAGAATGCCACCAACCGCAAAAACGAAAATACCCTCGAGGAAATTGAGCCTACCGGAATATTGCCCGTGCTGAGTTTCAGGGTTGAGATGTAAGCGCCCCCTTTTTGTTTTCTGTATCCTGTTTCCCTGCTTCCATTTGACGTTTATCATTCCTTACCCTTGCTGAATCTTTTAACTTTGAGCGTCAAATTCAATTTCTTAAACAATGAAGTTATTGGAAGCATCGGACGAAGTGCTGGCAAGTCTGAGGCACTTTATTAAACAGATGGATGAAACAAAATACCGCCAGCCTATTGAATCTTTATCCAACTCCACCCTCGGGCAGCATACGCGCCACATTATTGAGTTCTTTCAATGTCTTGTCAGGCAGGCTGAAGGAGGCGTAATTAACTATGATAAGAGGGAACACAACCGGATAATGGAGGAATTTCCGCAGCTGGCGCTTCAATCGCTTGACCGGATTTCTCAGAATTTGAAAAACATAGACTGCGACAAACCGTTGATTTTGGAAACCACTTTCAGCGAAAACAAAGACGACTTTTCCCTCATCTCCACCACCTTTCATCGTGAATGGTGCTATGCCTTAGAGCACGCCATCCATCACATGGCCATCATCAAAATCGGGTTGAAGCTGATTGCACCGGAAGTGAGAGTTCATGAAAATTTTGGCGTTGGACCTGCCACCGTCAAATACCGTCAGCGTCAATGTGCACCATAACTTACCTGCCCACCCATAAAGACTCATTCATTCTCACCTCCAACCGCGATGAGAGCAAAGTACGCCCCACTTTTCCACCGGCAATCGAAAAAGCAGGCAATGTAAAGCTGCTGTTTCCGAAAGATGCCGTTGCAGGCGGCACCTGGATTTGCATTTCCAGCAAAAACCGCGTGGCGTGCCTGATGAATGGCGCTTTTGAAAAGCACGCATGGAACCCGCCCTACCGCAAAAGCCGCGGGCTGGTGGTGCTTGACTTATTCCAATATGAAAGCGTGGATGATTTTATGAATGGCTATAATTTCGAAGGCATCGAACCTTTCACCCTGATTATTTATGACCGGCTTTCAATGACTGAATTCCGGTGGGATGGAAAGGATAAATATTCTAAAGCCATTGACACTTTGCAGCCGCACATCTGGTCGTCAGCTTCCTTGTACCCGAGAGCAGTGCGTGAAAGAAGGGAAAACTGGTTCAGAAAATGGCTGGAAGGAAGAAAAAAATTCCTGCAGGATGAGATTTTGGAATTCCACCGCTTCGGTGGTGAAGGCGACAAAGAGAATGATTTTGTCATGAACCGCTATGACATCGTACAAACTGTTAGCATCACCAGCATCGTGAAAACACCGCAGCAGGCTGCCATGCGCTATCACGATTTGATTGACAGCCGCATTTCTGAAATTACGATTGAATTTGAACAGTGAGTGGAAAATCCCCGGCAGACAACAAACTGTCGCCCTTCTTGATTAAACTCACGCATTGGGAGTTTTGGCCTTTTTACATTGTTTACATTCCGGTATATTTCTATTTTCTGTGGTTAGCTGTCAAAGCACGCTCGCTGTTTTTTTTCAGCGCTTCCAACCCGGGTGTGGAAACAGGCGGTCTGTTTGGCGAATCCAAATGGAATGTTCTGCAAAAAGTATCTCCCGAGCTGATTCCGAAGACAGTTCTGATAAAATCGGAAACGCCCATCGCAGTGACTCTGGAACGGCTGAGACACGCAGGCATTGGCTTTCCCCTGATAGCGAAACCCGACATAGGCGAGCGAGGTTTTCTGGTTGAGAAAATTGAGGATGCCCGTTCGCTTGAAGGGTATCTGTCGCGTTTTAAGATTGACTTCCTTTTGCAGGAATATGTGGATGATGCTTTCGAATACAACATCTTGTTTTATAAAATGCCCGGTGAGGCAAACGGTTGCATTTCCTCCGTCACGATAAAGCAATATATGAGCGTGACAGGTGACGGCAAATCGTCCGTGCTGGAATTGATGCAAAGGGATTATCATGCCGTAATGCAGGTGGAACGCTTCAAAAAAGAGAAAAGGAAAGTGCTGGAGATGATTCCCGCCCGTGGCGAAACACTTAAAATAGAGCCGATTGGCAATCATGCCAGAGGCGCCACTTTTTTTGACGGCAGAAAATTGATTGACAAGCGGATGACAGACACATTCAACGCAATTTCGAAACGGATTCCTGACATGAATATTTTCCGATTCGATGTGAAGTGCAAAGCTCCCGATGATTTAAAAACAGGTTTGTTTAAAATTGTCGAACTGAATGGAGCGGGAGGCGAGCCCACGCATATCTACGAAACAGGTTACTCATTATTCCGCGCATGGAAGGATTTGCTGCATCAATGGAACATCATTTATACTGTCAGCCGCCTTAATCACAAGAGCGGAGTAAAATATATGAGTTTCAAAGAAGGAATAGGGGGGTTAAAGAATTATCTGGCATACAAGAGCAGGTTGCGCACCATCGGTGTTCCTGATTTGAAGCCCCTTACGGAGAAACCAAGTCAACAAGAGTAATTATTGCAGGGAAAGGGAAGGGTAAATCTCATTTCGTCTTTTTCTCCAGTTTCTTTGCAAAGTCAAAATATGCTTTTGCGGTTTTTTGGTCGCCCTTGCTTTCATAAATTTTACCCAGCAAAAGATACGACTGTCTGATTTTGGGATTGATTTTGATGCTGCGCTCCAAATAAAGAATGGCGGCTTCTTCTTTGCCCAATTGCGCGTGGCTTAATCCAAGGTAATAATTCACCAGTCCCTGCCGCGGCATCAGCTTGAGCGAAATATCCAAAGGCTTGATGGCTTTTTCAGGCTCATGGTTAAAGATGTGCGCAGCGCCTATTCCCATGTAAACAGCTTCGTTGTGGGGATAATACATTGCTGCCTTTTCAAAGTAGCTCAGCGCTTGTGCATATTGTTTGTTTTCCAGCGCCTTGAATCCCAGG
>DATLYB010000177.1:0-3730 GCA_035575215.1 Chitinophagales bacterium | reverse complement strand
GCATTCTTGAAGTCGGCTTGGGGACGGGGTTGAATGCCTGCCTCACTTTCGCGCATGCAGGCGAATCGGAAATCCATTACACTGCTCTGGAACCCTTTCCGTTGGAGAATATTGTTTTGGATGAATTGAATTACGGAGCATGGATTGACAGGAAATTATTTGCAGCGCTTCATGATGCAGTGTGGAACGTCAGCCGTCCGGTAGCCGGCAATCATAGCGGGTCATTCAAAAAACTGAAAATTTCCATTGAAGATTTTCGGACGGATGAAAAATTCAACCTCGTTTATTTTGATGCTTTTGCCGCCCACGTGCATCCCGAATTATGGACGGAAAAAATTTTCAGCAAAATTTTTCAGATGCTGGACAAGGGAGGAGCGCTGGTTACCTATTCGGCCAAAGGCAGCGTAAAACGCGCGCTGAAATCATGCGGCTTTGTTGTTGAAACCTTACCGGGCGCACCGGGGAAAAGAGAGATGGTGAGAGCTTCCCGTCCCCGCCAATCAAGCGATTAAACTTTTTATCTTAGCAGTACCAAAATCAACACCATGAGGCTGCTTTCCCTGTTTGTTTTCCTTGCGTTTGTCATTCGCACTCAAGCCGGCACTCTTCCGGAAAATTTTTTCATGACCAAGCTGACCAACGGGCTTGACGTGCTGGTGATTGAAGACAACTCCGTGCCGCTTGCTACCATTGAGATGTGCGTCCGCAACGGCTCGTTTACCGAAGACCCTGAATACAACGGGCTGTCGCATCTTTATGAGCACATGTTTTTTAAGGCGAACAAGGACCTTCCCTCGCAGGAAACCTTCATGGATAGAGTGAACGAGTTGGGCATCCGGTTTAACGGCACTACCTCCAACGAGCGGGTGAATTATTTCTTCACCCTCGGCAGCAGCAAGACGGAAGAGGGGTTAAGGTTTATGAACTCAGCGATTCGTTACCCGCTTTTTTTAGAGGAAGAAATAAAAAAAGAAAATCCCGTGGTGGATGCAGAGTTTCAGCGCAATGAATCGAACCCGTTTTTCTTTCTGCAGGATGATATGGCGCGCCATCTGTGGGGCGATTTGTACAGCCGCAAGAATACGATTGGCGACCATGAAATCATTCTCACTGCCACTCCTGAAAAAATGCGCGTCATTCAGAATAAGTATTATTATCCCAACAATTCGATTCTCGTAGTGGCTGGCGATGTGAAGCATGAGGCGGTGTTTGAAAAAGCAAAGGCAATTTTTGGCGACTGGAAGGCTTCCGACTTCGACCCGTTTCAGAAATACCCTATTCCTGAATTCAAGCCGCTGACGGAAACAAAATATTTCATCACGAAAAACGACAACGCGCGTGTGCCGGTGTTCATGCTCGGCTTGCATGGTCCCGACACGCGCCATGATTTGCCCGCAACCTACGCGGCTGACGTCTTCTCTTACATCCTGCAACAGGAGTCCTCACGGCTGCAGCAGGAATTGGTGGATGCCGGGCTTGCCTTGCAGGTGAATGTCAGCTACCAAACATGTAAATACACCGGTCCTATCAATATCATCCTGGTTCCGAATCCGGCAAAAGTGAAGGAAGCCTTTGAAGCGCTGGAGAAAAATATCAGCCGCTGGGATAGCGATGATTATTTCACCGATGAGCAGTTGGAAACCGCTAAAACCCTGCTTGCTATTGATGATGCTTACGGAAAAGAAAGTACATCCAGCTTTGTGCATACGGTAACATATTGGTGGGCATCGGCAAGCATTGACTATTACACTAATTATGTTGCCAATCTCCAAAACGTCACACGTGATGATATTAAGCGGTATGTTCGGACATATATCACCAACAAACCGATGGCAATCGGCTTGCTGGTGCCGCCAAATATGGCTGAAGGAATGGGAATTTCGGATTTGAAAACTTTTTTGAACAGGTAATACTTCACCAAAGCGCAAAGAACGTGAAGAGTACTTTTTCCATCGTGAGAGCATGATGGGCATTTTGCGTGATGAAAACAATTTCGTGTATGCGACATAAAATCGTGCTGATTGCATTTATTCCGCTGTTACTGGCAAACATTCTGTTTGCCCAAACCAAAGAATTCACCGCTGGCGGGCTGAAGGTGATTTACCAGCCGTCACCGAAAGAGGTAGTAAGCGTGCGGTTGTTCATTGATGGCGGCACTGCGAATTATCCCAGGGAAAAGGAAGGCATTGAAGCGCTTGCATTGATGACAGCAGTGGAAGGCGGCACCTTGCAGCATGACAAAACCGCTTTTCATACGGAAGCGGAAAAAATCGGAGCACGCTTCAGCAGTTCATCCACCTATGATTACGGCACCATTGACATGACTTGCCTTACGATGTTCTTTGATAAATCATGGCAGCTTTTTTCGGAAGCCATCCTGACACCTGCATTCGATGAAAAAGAATTTGAGTTAATTCGGGATCAAGCGGTGGCAGGCGCCCGGATGTCAGAATCAGACCCTGACGAGCATCTGCGAAATCTTGCGATGCAGCACGTGTTTGGCGGAAAAAATTACTCCAAGATTCCTGACGGCACAGCTGAAAGTCTGCAAAAGCTTACGGTGAAAGATGTGAAGGATTATTTTTTCGCGACCGTTGGAAAGAAAAGGTGCTTTCTTGTGGTGGTGGGCAACGTGAAAGAGGAGGATTTGAAAAAGAAAGTGGAAGCAACGATAGCGAGGATGCCGGAAGGCACTCCGGCTGTCAGAGAGCCGAAGCAATATATCAAAGAGCCGGGCGTGTATCGGGAAGAGCGCGACATCGCCACCAACTATATCCGCGGGTTGTTTACCGCACCTTCCCTCAGCGAAAAGGAGTCAGCCGCCATGCGCGTGGCGATGAATATTCTTCAGGATAAATTTTTTGTTGAGCTGCGGACGAAGCGCAGCCTTTCTTATGCCCCTGCGGCATTTTATTCAGCAGGGGTGATTAACAGCTCCTACAATGTGATTTATATCTCCACTCAGGACCCCGCTCAATCTATCGCAGTGATGACTGATATCATCAACGACACTAAGAAAAGCGGGTTCACCGAAAAAGAGTTGAAAGACACAAAAGCGCAGTTTCTCACCAATTACTATATGGGATTGGAAACATCGGCTGCCCAGTCATTGTCGCTTGGCATGGCTGAAATCGCAGGCGATTGGAGCATGGTGCACACGCTGACTGAGCGTGTGAATTCCCTTACTGTGAAAGACCTCAATAAAGTTTTCTCCAAATACACCAATGCCATCAAATGGACTTACCTCGGAAAAAAGGAGGCAGTGAAAGATGAGGATTTCAAGCAGGTGAATTATAACAAGAAAAATCTTCCTTACTAAAAGACATGGTCAGGTGGCTCTGAATCGGGCAATCATAAGCGGTATCAGTTATTTGGATTGTCCTACAAGCAAGCTATTTCGCTTATACACATTTTGGTGTTGGTTAATTCAACTTTCCCAGGTAACAGCTTCCTCTAAATTGCGAGTGAGAATTTTTACCCAGAGGGGTAGTGTGTATTTCATCAATTAAAATTGCCAATGATGATTCCACTTTTGCCGGCAGGAAAAAACGCAATGAAACGGTTATTGCCTGCCTTGCTATTTTTTTTAGCGGTGAAAATGATGCAAGCCCAAACATATTCTTCCTCCTGTGGCTTGAACATTTCCATCCCTGACAATTCCTGTCTTGGCGTTCCGCTTATTTATCCCATTTCCGTGGGTGGCGTGGCGGGTTCGCAGATGGGCGTTGAT
>DATLYB010000176.1:0-2202 GCA_035575215.1 Chitinophagales bacterium | reverse complement strand
ATTTTCGGGCTTCATGTGCATGTCGGGGTTGAAGACCGCGACCGCCGAATCCACATAATGAATGCTGCAAGGTATTTTCTGCCGCATGTCCTTGCCCTGAGCACTTCATCTCCATTTTGGCTTGGGTTCAACACCGGACTTAAATCCTATAGATGCGAGGTTTTCAAGAAATTTCCCCGAACGGATATCCCGGACCATTTCGATTCCTATCAGCAGTTTGAGAGCTACGTACAGCTATTGGTGAAAATGAATTGTATCGAGGATGGAACGAAAATCTGGTGGGATATCCGCCCTCATCCGAAATTTCCCACGCTGGAATTCAGGATTTGCGATATTCCTACACGGGTTGACGATACGATCGCAATTACTGCTTTATTCCAGGCAATAGTAGCCAAGCTTAACTCACTTATTGAGAAAAACCTTGGGTTCAGGCTTTATCACCGGCGGCTGATTCAGGAAAACAAATGGCGAGCTATCCGCTACGGACTCGATGGTAAACTGCTGGACCTAGGTAAACAGAAAGAAGTGCCATGCCGCGACCTGATTCATGAATTGATAGAATTTGTTGACGATGTGTTGGACCCATTAGGCTCGAGGAAGGAAGTCGAGCACATCTACAAGATCCTGGAGCGCGGCACTTCGGCGGACGAGCAGTTAAGAGTTTTCCGTGAAACAGATGGAGATCTTACCGCAGTTGTTGACCTTTTGATGCAAAACACTCTAGAGAATGTTCCAGAATATTGCTTTGACTAATTTGGATTATCGAGCTAGCTTAAGATGATTCAGCATACGCGGCAAGGAGAAAAACGGTTTACATTTTTGAATTTATTACTTGTTTGAAACCCAGCTTGGATTTATTAGACTGGTCACAAATATTAAATAAAACATTAAAATTGATCTGAACTTGTTCTTTGCCTGGAATTTTGCTCCTGCGATGAGCCTCCTCCTTCTCGACACTCCTTCAATAAACCACCAGATCTAAAAACAAATCTGACTGGGCAAGGCTTAGCCCGGATTTTGTGGGGAATTCTATTTATTGAGAACTCTTTGTACCTGGCAAGTGTTTAACAATATAAAAAATTGTTGCGTTTCTTTTAAACAAATGGTAAAACTAATTTGGCAGTATTTTCTGCCGACATTGTTTATTTTTTGAGATTGGTCAATTAACTTCCACTTTTTCAAGTATTTACCGCACCCAAAGATAATTTGTGAAAAGACAATTAATGACGTTATTTATGCCAAAGCTTGGCAAGGCAGGTGATTGTAGTATGGTCGGGCAGCAGCGAGGGTTTTCCGTAGCTGAACTGTTGGTAGTTCTGTCAATCATCGCCATTATGGCCGTAGTCTCAGTGCCATATATTGTGAACTATACGCGGATGTATCAAAGCGAAGTGCAGGCGACCAAGGTAATGGACATCATGCGTGAGACGAGCCAGCTTGCACTTACCAGGCGGAGAACCTACCGAATGGAAATTGACGTAACGGATAACCAGTTGAAGATCATTGATGAAAACGGCAGCAATCCTGACCTGCTGGTCAAATCCATCCCGCTTGAATCGCCTGGCACGCTTAGACTCGATGCCGCACCGCAAAGCATCAATCGGCCAGATCCGCCAAATTATCCGCTAGCAGTTTTTGCCGTTGATGGAACGGGACATCTAGCCAGCGGGCAGCCGGTAATAGGACACCGGGTCTGGGCAATCAGGTTCAAAAGCGACGGCTCAGTTGTCAATAACGGCAATACTCCTATTAGCGCAACATTATTCATTTACCCTGTTACATCTCCCAGCAGCGATGTTCCGACCGATCGCAAGCAGGTGAGAGTGGTTACGATCTACGGCGGAAGCGGCGCTGTACGCTATTGGAAATTCAACGGGACGAGTTTTGCGGCCAGCTGATTGCAGATTCGGCTGCACTACAAGTGTTTTATTGCATTGGATGATTTTGGGCGAATTACTGCCGGGCATTTTTACTCTGGTTCGATGCCAAAGCATATGAAATAAACTTATGAAAGAAGATTTTAGGTCAAAAGGGCAAGCGGGTTTTTCTTATATCGAGGTAATGGTGGCAATGGTCATCCTGATGGTAGGGATACTTGGTGTCATGGCTGCCATTTCCGGCTCTGTGCTGATGTCTCGTGGACAACAGCAACAATTAACAGCGAGGCATATTGCAGCAACTACGATGGAATCCATCATGTCT
>DATLYB010000175.1:0-7780 GCA_035575215.1 Chitinophagales bacterium | reverse complement strand
CCGAACCGCCTGCCGTGACAGTTGATATATCCCCTAATCCCGCGGAAGTGCAGGAGGGACAAACGGTGCAGCTTACCGTCACCACCAATCAAAGCGGAACCTTGGATTATGCTTGGACGCCACAAACCTGGTTGAGCTGTTATGACTGTCCCGCACCCGTCTTTACCGGATTGGAAACGCAGACTTACACACTGGATGTTACTACTTCGGAAGGATGCCGTGGCACGGCAGATGTTCTCGTAACGGTGATTCCCGATGTCGGGCTTTTTATTCCCAACGCATTTTCACCGGACGGCAACGGAGATAACGATTATTTCGAAATTTTCGGAAGCCTGGAGTTAATAGAGCAAATCGAATTGAAAATTTTCGACCGCTGGGGAAGCCTGCTTTTCGAGAGTTTCGACCTGAACAATAAATGGGATGGAACCCGCAAAGGCAAGGAAGTGAACCCCGGTGTTTATGTCTATACGCTCAAGGTGGCGTGGATTACCAATCACCGCGATTCATTCTACAAAGGCTCCGTGACTGTATTGCGTTAAACTCTAAACTTCAAACTTTCTCCGCACACTTCTCCCCATCCATCGCAGCCGAAACAATTCCACCCGCATAACCCGCTCCCTCCCCGCACGGATATAATCCTTTGATGGAAATATGTTCGAGCGAGTTATTGTCCCGCGGAATACGTACGGGCGATGAGCTGCGTGATTCGGGAGCATGAACAACGGCTTCATTCGTAAGATAGCCTTTCATTGCTTTGCCGAACTGGTTGAATCCTTCCTGCAAAGTGCGGTAGATAAACTCGGGCAGCACGCTTCGCAACTCAACGGAAGTCACTCCCGGTTTGTAGGAAGTCTTTGGAATACTTTGCGATTGCTTTCCCTCGATGAAATCAACCAGGCGCTGTGCAGGAACGGCTTGCGTCTTCCCCGCTTCGCGCCAGGCGGAGTGTTCGATGGATTTCTGAAACTCCATTGCTGCCAGCGGTCCTTTTTTGCTGAATGCTTTGAAATCATCCATCCGCAATTCCACTATGATGCCGGAGTTGGCAAACGGCTGATTGCGCTTAGAAGGCGACCAGCCATTGGTTACCACTTCATCATGCTTTGTCGCGCAGGGAGCTATTACTCCTCCCGGGCACATGCAGAATGAATACACGCCTCTGCCGCTGATTTGCCGCACGATGCTGTAAGGCGCGGGCGGCAGGTATTCTCCGCGGGAGGCGCATTTATATTGAATGCTGTCAATCAGCGATTGCGGATGTTCCACTCTGACGCCCAGCGCAAAGAGCTTGGCTTCAATGGCGATTCTTTTGTGATGAAGGAGTTCGAAAATGTCACGGGAGGAATGTCCTGTGGCAAGAATGATTTTTGACGCGTGGATAGTATCGCCACCCTGAATTTTAATTCCCGCAACGCCATTGTTTCTTATCAGAATGTCCGTCACGCGGGAGTTGAAATGAATTTCACCTCCGTGCGCGAGAATGCATTTGCGGATTTCAGCGACAATTGCCGGCAGCTTGTTGGTGCCGATATGCGGATGCGCATCAGTCAGGATTTCCTTCGGTGCGCCAAAACCAGCCAGCAGCTTCAGAATCCGCTGCACATCACCCCGCTTGGTGGAACGGGTGTACAACTTTCCGTCAGAATAGGCGCCAGCGCCCCCTTCGCCAAAGCAATAGTTGGAGTCTTCATTGACAACGTGCCCGATGTTGATGGCTTTCAAATCGCGCCTGCGTGTTTGCACGTCTTTCCCTCTTTCAAAGATGACCGGTTTCTTTCCCCGTTCGATACAGCGCAATGCTGCAAACAATCCTGCTGGTCCGGCTCCGATGATGATGATTTCTTCTTGATTCGAAACTTGAGGATAATCCGGCAGGGCAACGGGGATATCTTCAAAATCTTCATTCACAAAAACCAAAATCTTCATGACGATTTTGATTGCCTTTTGCCGCGCGTCAATGGAGCGTCTCAGGATTTCAATATGGCGAATCTCGCCTGCGGGAATTCCGGATTCCCTTGAAACCTCTTTCAACAGAAGGCTTGCGTTGGCTGCGATTTCCGGAGATGTTTGAAATTGTAGTTCCTTCCGCAAGTGTAATAAATAAGTGTAAAGGGTGAATCTCCAGCGCTGAGTCATCCAGTTAACTGGAGTCATCGGATGTCTTTCCGGCAGTTTGGATACAAACTCAGTCCGGGCTTCCTCTCCTCAGGTCTGGGGTGGGGCGAGGCTGAGTTTCTCCAACTCACCTGCTGCCCTTTCCCACTCTGCGACCAATCCATCCAGCTTCTTTTTCAACCCGTCATGCTCATCAATCACTTTCCGGGAAATTGTTGCGTCCCGGTAAAAATCCGGCTGCTGCATTTTCTGGCTCAGATGAAAAAGGGCTGTTTCGAGCATTGCAATCTCCTGCTCGTATTTTGCCACCTTCGATTGCAGCTTGCGCAATTCTTTCTCGTGCTGCTTTTTCCGCTCGTATTTTTCTTTGTTCGATAAAGCCCTGTCATGACTGTCTCCCGGTACTTCCTGCTGCTTTCCATTTTCCTCATGCCCGTTGCCTTTCGCCTTTTGCGGATTGCCCTTCATGGCTTCAAATTCACGGAACGTCTCCACCTTGTGATTGCGCAGGAAATCATTGATGCCGCCCAGGTGCTCTTTCACGCGCTGATGGCTGAATTCGTAAGTCTTGTTGGTAAGCCCCTGCAGGAAATCACGGTCGTGCGAAACGACAATCATCGTTCCGTCATATTTGAGCAGCGCCTGCTTCAACACTTCCTTTGCGGACATATCCAGGTGGTTGGTCGGCTCGTCAAGAATCAGCAGGTTGATAGGTTTCAGCAGCAATTTGGCGAGAGCCAGCCTTGACTTTTCACCGCCCGACAGCACCTTTACCTTTTTGTCAATGGCATCTTCGCCAAACAGAAACGCGCCCAGCAAGCCCCTGATACGCGTGATGTTGCGCCATTCGCCTGTGGCATCCTGCTCGATGGTTTGCAGCACGGTGAGGTTCTCGTCCAGCGTGCCGTCCTGGATTTGCGCATAGTAGCCGAGCTTCACATTGTAACCGGGGCGCACGCTGCCTTCGTATTTTTCCCTGCCGGAAATGATTTTCACCAGCGTTGACTTCCCCTCGCCATTTCTTCCGACAAAAGCAGCCTTGTCTCCGCGCTCAAGCGTAAGGTTCACGTCTTTGAACACAAGGTGGCTGCCGTAACGCTTGCTCACGTTTTTCACTTCAAGCGCAATTTCCCCTGCGCGCGGAGCAGGCGGAAAGCGGATGCTGAGCCTGCTGGTGTCGGTCTGGTCAATTTCGATGCGCTCCATTTTGTCAAGCATCTTGATGCGCGACTGCACCTGCCGCGCTTTGGTGTTCTTGTAACGGAACCGCTCGATGAAGCGCTCCGCCTGTGCGATTTCGCGCTGCTGATTTTTGAATGCGTTCTCTTGCTGCTGGATTCTTTCCTGGCGCAGCACAAGATATTTGGTGTAAGGGGCTTTGTAATCGTAAATCTTTCCCAGCACGATTTCGATGGTGCGCGTGGTGACGTTGTCCAGAAACATCTTGTCATGTGACACCAGCATCACCGCACCGGGATAATTCTTCAGAAAATCTTCCAGCCACAGAATGGATTCGATGTCGAGGTGGTTGGTAGGCTCGTCCAGCAGCAGCAGGTCAGGCATGCGCAGGAGCAGCTTCGCCAGCTCCACGCGCATCTGCCAGCCACCGCTGAATTCCGCCAGCGGGCGGTGGAAATCAGACGCTTCAAAGCCAAGCCCTTTCAGCACTTTCTCCAGATTGCTCTGGCGGTTGTTGCCGTCAAGGTGGTTGAACAAATCATGATTATGCGCGAGGTCGTCAAGCAGCCTGTGGTATTCATCCGAATTGTAATCGCTGCGGCTTTCCAACTCATGCTCAATGCGCCTGATTTCTTTCTCCACTTCGAGCACTTCTCCGAAAGCCGTCATCGCTTCTTCAAACACCGTTTTTCCGGACGATGCTTTCAGTTCCTGGGCGAGATAGCCCACTTTCCTGTTCTGGCTGATTTCAACCGAGCCTCCGTCCGGCTGCATGTTGCCGGCAATCAGATTCATCAGCGTGGATTTTCCCGCGCCATTTTTGCCAACCAGTCCGATTCTGTCTTTAGGATTGATGAGAAAAGAGATGCCGGAGAAGATTTCTTCGCCAGCGAAAACTTTGGTGAGATTGGAGATGAAAATCATTGCGATAAAGAGGAGGCAAAGTTAGTCGCAGTATCTCGGATGACCGTTATTTCACCACCGCCACCATCCTCAGCGGGGCCCCGCTGCCGCCCCTGATTTTCATGGGCAGCGCAATCACAAATGCACCTTTGACGGGGAGTTTGTCGAGGTGGGCGACATTTTCAAATGCCGGGATATTGTGCTCGAAAAGAATCTGATGGCTCTCAAACAATGTTGATTGTCCGTAATCAATGCTGGGCGTGTCAAGTCCGATGGCTTTGATTTTGCGGTTGCCTGCGAGCCACCGGGCGGCACCGGGATGCAATCCGGGGAAATGCAGCTTCGCCACGGCATCCTGCCCGCGCTCACCGGTGCCTATGTATTTTATTTTGTCCGTCCAGTATTGTCCGTATCCGGTGCGCAGCAGCACGATGGCATCATCCGGAATTTGTCCGTTGGTTTTTTCCCAATTCAAAAAATCATTGACGGAAACCTGATAGTCGCGGTCTTTCAGTGCTTTCTCCGAAACATCAATAACTACCGCCTCGCCTGCAAGCTGCTCCACGGGGATTTGCTCAACGGAATTTTTCCCTCTGGCAAAATGCACGGGCGCATCCAGGTGTGTGCCGCCATGTTCGGCAGCGCAGTACTTGAAAGCGGAGTAGTAAAACCCTTTTTCGGTGACGCCTTCGAAAACAGTGTCGAGCCTGAACGGCTCAGAGGTAGGCCAGTAAATGGTTTGTTCATCAAAGGGATGGGTGAGGTCAATCCATTTGCCTTGCAACGGAGATTCGTTCTGCCGGCATGATGCTAATGCAACACCTCCGGTGATGAACAGCAGAAATAATTTCATGGACAGCTCTTAGCTCAAACTGATTTTAAACGTTAAACTCGTTAAAGCTTTTCCATCTTGAATGCTCGCTTCATTATGCCATTGCTGATTTCCAAAAAGAAGATGCCGGAACTCAAGCCCAATTTTTCGGTATTGATTATGACTGTATGAGAGCCGGCATTTTGTTTTTCATTCAACAGCGTGCTGATTTCTTTGCCTGTCAAATCAAGCAGCAGAATCTTCGAATCAGCAAGGACGTCAAGCGTGTAGTGCACAATGATTTCAGAGGTGAATGGATTGGGCTGGATGGAAATATTGGTTAGCCAGGTATCATGAATGCCATCTATCCAGGGGGTATACGGTTGCGAAGCGGAAGCGCAGCCATTGCTGTCAAGTATTTCAACCACGTATTCACCCCAGGATTGGAATACGATAGTTTGGCTTGTGTCGTCCGGTAACAGATTTCCATCTAAATACCATTGATACCGATAGCCCGATTCAGACGCTGCAAGATGCCCCCCGTCAGGCTGGCTAATAGTTGGAATCGGTGGAAGAGGCAGAATGTTTACTACAAAAGTGTCAGACACTCCCATGCAGCCGTTCACATCGCTTACGGTCACAACATAGCCACCGCTTATCGAAACGGTGACGGTTTGAAGCGAGCCGCCCGTATTCCATGAATAAGTTGAATAGCCGGAGCCAGCATCCAATTCCGTATTCCCGCCTTCGCAAAATGCATTGCCATTCGAGCTGGTAATTACAGGCTGCGGAAGTTGCCCGTCAATCACCGTGAATTTATCAGATATTCCCAAACATCCGTTCACATCCGTGACGGTCACATCATAATCACCGGGCTGGCTGACAGTGATTTGCTGTGTCGTTTCTCCGGTTGACCATGCATAAGCAGCAAACGTGCCGGTTGACAAATCAACCGAACTTCCCGCGCACATATATCCTGACTGCTGAATTACGGGAACAGGGTTGGGAATTTCAGTGACAACAAAAGGTGATGACGCACCCGTGCATCCGTTGGCGTCCGTTACGGTAACAGCGTAGGAACCGGATTGCTGGGCATAAGTTGAAGCGCCTGTACTTCCGTCAGACCAGTTGTAGGAGTTGAAATTTCCGGTGGTTAGTTGCAGCGAATCGCCTTCGCAGAACGAATTGAAAGCAGCGCTGACAACAGGGGCAGGTGTTGCCAGTTCCGTAATCGTTGTTCCCGGAGTGGTGTAAATACATCCGTTGTTTCCGGTGACCGTGAGCGTGAATTTTCCCGGAATGCCTGCCATGATTTGCAATCCTGAGCCTGCAGAAGATTGATCATTGAAAAACCAGTCATAGGATGCAAACCCAGGTTGCGTGGAAAGCGTCACTATGCCTCCCGGGCAAAACGAGGTGCCGGGATTGGCAACAATGGTGGGAAGCGTTGCCTGGGTAGTTTCGGTTATTTTATAAATCACGCCATTATCAAGACCTGTCACGTAAAGCTCGGAATTCATGTCTTCACCGAATGAGGAGAAACGGAAATTGGCTGAATTAAGTTGAGTGGTGACCTGCCAGCTTCCGCCATTGTTGTAAATAGTCCAGAATTCACCGGTACAGTAATCGCAGAAAACATAGTGACCGAATAGAACGGGATAGCTGCATCCGCGGTAAACATAGCCTCCGGTGACGGAACATCTTCCGCCCGAATGGGCATACTCATGCACCGGAAAAGTGTAGGAAGTGTTGCAGCCAAAGCCTGATGAGCTATAAAAGTTATTTCCTTCGTAGCAGCGCCAGCCGTAATTCTCTCCGCCATTGCTGGCGGCCGGCTGAAAATCCACTTCTTCCCAAGCATTTTGTCCCACATCGGCTGTCCACAAATCACCGGTAAGCCGGTCAAAGCTGAAGCGCCAGGGATTACGCAAGCCAAGCGCCCAGATTTCATTCCGGACTGAAGCGAATCCATAAAAAGGATTATCCGGGGGAATGCGGTAGGGCAGCGTATCCACATCGAGCCGCAGTATCTTTCCAAGCAGCGACAGCGGGTTTTGTCCGTTATCATCAGGGTCACCGCCACCGCCCCCATCGCCCGTACCGATGTAGAGATAGCCGTCAGGACCGAATTCAAGGTTGCCGCCATTGTGGTTGGAACGTCCCGGATGTGCCACCGTCAGCACAATCGTTTCACTGGCGGCATCCGCGCTGTCGGGATTGGTGGCGCTTACCGAAAATCTTGATATAACAAGATTGCCGCTGGTATTGGTGTAATAAACAAAAAACCATCCGTTGTTTTTATAATCGGGATGGAAGGCAAGCCCCAGCAGTCCTTCCTCTCCGCCTGATTGCACCCTGCTGTCAATGTCGAGAAAAGCCTGCGGCTTCACATTTCCCTGCCCGTCAATAATGCGGATATAGCCGCTTTGCTCAACGATGAACAGCCGCTCATCCCCGCAATGGGCGATATCAACCGGACTGGAAAAACCCGTTGCGTATTGCGACAGGGCGATGGTGGGCTGTGCTGACAGTTCAATCATTGCGCAGAGCAGGGATGCAGAAAACAGGTGCTTCATGCCAAGGAAAATTTCGGGGAATGAAAATACAAAAAGAATACAGAGTTAGAAATGCTCCACAAGAAGCGGAAATAGGTTTTCACGAAATTTTTGAAAAAAAGAATTGACAAAAAAAGAAAGGTATGATACATTAAAGTCATTGCAAGTTTTCTCGCTTCACGAAAGCCTGCCGTTCAATGGCGGGCTTTCGTTTTTT
>DATLYB010000174.1:0-3052 GCA_035575215.1 Chitinophagales bacterium | reverse complement strand
GGAGAAGAGTACACTATCCGGAGCGTGGAAAAGGCGGTGGCGGCTAAACCGCACCTGGCAATCTTTTCGGCCGGCTCAGCCGCTTCCAGGGAATGGGCTCCGAAATTCGCTGCTGCGGGAACCACGGTGGTGGACAACTCCTCCTGCTGGCGCATGGAGCCGAATATCCCGCTCGTAGTTCCTGAAGTAAATGCTGACGTGCTGACGAAAAAAGACAAAATCATCGCCAACCCCAACTGCTCCACGATTCAGATGGTGGTGGCGCTGAATCCGCTTCACAAGAAGTACAAAATCAAACGGATTGTCGTTTCCACGTATCAATCCGTTACCGGCACCGGCAAGAAAGCCGTTGACCAGCTGCATGGCGAGCGGGAAAAGGCAATAAAAGGAAACAATCCGACTTATCCGATGGCTTACGCCTACCCGATTGACATGAACGCCATCCCGCACATTGACGTGTTTCTCGACAACGGCTACACGAAGGAAGAAATGAAGATGGTGAACGAAACGCGCAAAATTATGCGCGATAACAACATCCGCATCACTTCCACCACGGTGCGCATTCCCGTAATGGGCGGACACTCCGAAGCAGTGAACGTGGAGTTTGAAAAGGATTACGATTTGGAGGAAGTGAAAAGACTGCTCTCTGAAGCGCCCGGTGTCGTGCTGACCGATGATATCAGGAATCTGCAATATCCGATGCCGCTGCATGCGCATGACAAGGATGAGGTTTTCGTAGGACGCCTGCGCAGGGACGAATCACAGCCTAACACGCTCAATATGTGGGTGGTATCCGATAATCTCCGAAAAGGCGCTGCTACCAATGCAATTCAGATTGCAGAGTATCTATTGAAACAGGGGTTTCTTGCTGAACCTGTCCGGGCTGAGGTTTGACAAACTGCATGAAGCTTGTCAACCCTGTTATAAATAATGGATGCTCTGCCAACATTTACCCGGCAACAACTCGCCCTCCGCAACGGACAAGACAAGCCCGAAATCTGGATTGCATACAAAGGAATCATTTACGATGTCACCGGCAGCCGCCTGTGGCGTGACGGCAAGCACTATGAACATTGGGCAGGGCAGGATTTGACCGATGAATTTCCCGATGCCCCGCATACCGAGCACGTATTTGAACGATTTGCGGCTGTTGGAAAACTTGAGTAGCGCCTCCGTTGCAGCAGGCTGTAAACACCCCCGGCTTTGTTTAGATGCATACTCGCAAACGGTGATTCGCGCTGCGGAAACGGTATGCCCCTTCGGCTAATCCCTAAACTGAAAAACCAAGTCTGGCTGGCTTTAGCCCACATCAGTCGGACAAGAGTGGCTATTTTTATAAAAAAATGAACATGCCCCTCTGCACCATTGTCGGCATGGGACCGGGCAACGGCTTCTCCATCGCCAAGCGCTTTGCAAAGGAAGGATTCATGATTGCTATGATTTCGCGTCCGGGTGATGATTTAAAATCCCTTCAGCAAAAACTGAATGCCCTCGGATACTCATCATACGACTTCTATGCCGAAGCGGCTGATTTCGGACAACTGAGAAAAGCCTTTGATGAGGTGAAATTGAAATTGGGCGACACGGAGGTGCTGGTGTATAATGTTTCCATCTACCGCGAAGCCACCCCCACCGCGCTGGATGCCGAAACGTGCGTGCATGATTTCCGTGCGAACGTTGCCGGAGTGCTGGTGGCCGTGCAGCATGTCGTACCGGCAATGAAAGCCAACGGCAAGGGCACCATCCTGATTACCGGAGGGGGGCAGGCGCTGAACCCTCTGCCGCTGCTCTCATCCCTTGGAATCGGGAAGGCAGGCATCCGCAACCTCGCCTGGAGCCTGCATGGCGAGCTGAAGCCCTTCGGTATTCACGCGGGAACAGTGACCATTAACGGACAAGTGAAGCCCGGCACCAAATTCGACCCCGATTTAATCAGCGAAGAATTCTGGAAGCTCCACAGCCAGCCAGACGGGCAGTTTGAGCGGGAGGTGATTTACCAGTGATTTGTAAACAGGAACCGCTCAAACAGAATAGTGCACCTCCTTCAGGACTAAATGTTGACATACATTCCTTTTTGTCTTGCATGTGAAGCAAGGCGGAATGCCCGTTTTTCCGCTTTGCCTCAGGCGCATTCTTTTTTCCCTTTTGCAATGGGAATGGTGAAAAAAAGGTTCGGCTGATATTTTATCAATTCTATTTTGTTATATTTTTCAGCTGTAATGAACAGTTGTACGGCAGCCGGTTTTTTTCAACAAAAAACCCACCCTGCGGCATCCCGTTTCTCCAACCAGACTGTGATATTTATCATAATAATTCCAGCTGTCAGATTAAGCATTAGCTATTAAAAATCACGACAACCGGATGAAGTCATAATACTCTATTATTAAAGGCGCAAGCTCCCCCTGCGGCTTCCTAATTAGTCTTACTTTTGCCTTTCATATATGCTCGATTTCATCAACAAGACCATCACTAAAGTCTTCGGGAGCAAGTCAACGCGGGACATCAGGGAAATCATGCCTTTGGTGGAAAAGACGAAGGCGGAATTTGCCAAGCTCGCTTCCCTTTCCAACGACCAACTGCGCGCCAAAACGGATGAATTCAAGCAGCGCATCCGCAATTACCTCGCAGATATTGATAACGAGATTGCCGCATACCGCAAGCAGGTGGATGACCACCCCGATATGGACCCTGACGACAAGGAAAAAATCTATAAAGAGATTGATGCGCTGGGAAAAGAGCGGGATAAAAAATTAGAGGAGGTGCTGCTGGAATTGCTTCCCGAAGCATTTGCAGTGGTGAAGGAAACCGCCAGAAGGTTTTTCGAAAACAAAACCCTTGAAGCCACTGCCACCCGGCTTGACCGCGACTTGTCGGTGAAATTTCCCAACATTCAAATACAAGGCGAAAAGGTTATCTACCAGAATCAATGGATGGCTGCTGGGAACATGATTACGTGGGACATGGTGCATTACGATGTGCAGTTGATTGGCGGGGTGGTGCTGCACCAGGGTAAGATTGCCGAAATGGCAACGGGCGAAGGCAAAACGCTGGT
>DATLYB010000173.1:0-5222 GCA_035575215.1 Chitinophagales bacterium | reverse complement strand
AGTTTTTCAAAGGACTCTTTAACTCAGCCCTTTTGCCTGCATCCTGCTTAAGTTCAGGAATTTCTGTGACATAAAAATTACTAAATTTGATTCTGATGAAATTGATTGCTTGCTTATTTGCCTTCTATGTGCTGTTCCTTGTGGCGCAACCTGCAATCGGAACGATGATTGAAAAGTGTCAAACAGCATGCTGCAGCGACACGTGCCACAAAAGTTTGCCTGCTGACGACCATCCAAGCAAGGACGATTGCAGCAGCTGCAATCCTTTTCTTTCCTGCTGCAATTGTGCGGGCTGTCCCCTGACTTTTCCTGCATTCCGCATCAGCCGGGATTTCGCTCAGGATTTGCTCCCGATTGTTTTTTCAGAGAACGCGGTTTCTCAATTTTCCTCTGATTGCTGGCATCCGCCCAAGGCTGCTTAATCTTTTTTTTACCGGAAACGGGACAGAGCCGTACTTTTTCCCTAACCGTTAACGGTTTAAGGATGCTATGTCCAACCTGAACCGCAATCTGTCAGGTGGCGTAATTATCCCGTGCTCATTCCGCTAACCGGAAAGGTCGCGTGCATTTACTTTCAGCACGGCATTCACTATTTTGAAAACAAGTAAAAAACAAAAACAATGAGAACAATCATCTCAATCGTTATCATGCTTGCTGCCATTGCAGCAGCGAATACCGGCATTGCGCAGACTGCAGCCGACACGTTAAAAACTGCTACGATTAAAGTAAGCGGCATCACCTGCAACGGGGATATGCCGGTTATTAAAAAGAGGCTGCTCAATCAGGAGGGCATAGATGAAGCGGCTTTCAGCGCGGCAAAATCGGGAGCGGTCACTTTCACGGTGAAGTATCATTCGGCAATCATCACGGAAAAGAAAATCCGCGAAGTGATTGAAGGCGCTCCGAGCTGCGACAATCCGAGTTTGTTTCCTTACAAGGTGAAAGCATTCGCGCCTGACACTGTCAAAAAACAATAGCCATGAGAGCAGCAATAGCAACCCTTTTTCTTTTCAGCTTTGCGTTTTCATTACAGGCGCAAACGCTGAAAGGAAAAGTTTTCGGACAGGGCGAGACGGAAAAGGAAATATTGCCGGGAGCAACGGTCGTGTGGATAGGCACTTCCATCAGCGCCATCGCCAATGAAAATGGAGTGTTTGAAATCACAACCGACAGCGTCACTGACAAGCGGCTGGCAGTGAGTTTTGTGGGATATGAGCCGGACACCATCACCATCGCGAATCAAACTTACGTCAGCATTACACTCCGAGGAGCTAAGGCGCTGGAAGAGGTTACAATCACAGGCGAAAAGTCATCTGCATACATTTCAGAAGTCAATCCGATAAAAACGGAAGTGATTACGCAAAAAGAACTGACGAAAGCCGCCTGCTGTGATTTGGCGGGATGTTTCAGCACGCAGGCGAGCGTGCAGCCGACAACGACAAACATCATTACGAATGCGCAGGAACTGCGTATTCTCGGCTTGTCGGGCGTTTACAACCAGGTTCTTTTTGACGGCATGCCGCTGTTTCAGGGACTGACCTACACCTACGGCATCAGCAGCTATCCGGGCGTTTTAATTGACAATATCTTCGTTTCAAAAGGCGCAAACTCGGTGCTGCAAGGCTTTGAGAGCATCAGCGGGCAGATAAATGTGATTCCCAAAATGCCCGATAACACCGATAAGCTTTTGCTGAACGCCTATGTCAACAGTTTTCTGGAAAGGCATTTCAACGCCAACTTCGCAGCGCCCATCGGAAAAAAGAAGAAGCGGGCAACCCTGCTTGCGTTTCACACCGTGCAACCGGCAAAAAAGTTTGACAAGGATGACGATACTTTTCTCGATTTGCCGCGCCTCACGCGCTACATGGCTTACAGCCGCTGGAAGCTGGGCGATGAAAAACAAAACGGAATAACTTCACACATCGGACTGCGTTTTCTCAATGAGCAGCGAATCGGAGGACAAGAAAATTTCAATCCCGAAACCGACAAAGGAACCGCTGCGGCTTACGGTCAAACCGTCCATTACAGCCAGCCGGAGTTTTACACCAAAACCGGCTGCAAGTTTAATGATGACCATGCGCTGGTGCTGATTGCATCCGCCTTTTACCAAAAACAAAACTCATGGTTCGGCACGGTGAAATATGACGCTGAACAGGTAAACGCCTATGCCGATTTGCAGCATGAATTTTTGTGGCAGCAGCAGCATCTTTTGAAATACGGTGCAAGCTTCCGGTATCAGCATCTGGATGAACACATCGGCTTCAGCGACACCATCATTCCGCGGACGTACGCGGGCGGATACCTCACCAGACAAATTGTGCCGGGAATATTTGCGGAAAATACTTTTCACTGGAACAATGACAAGGTGGTTTGGATTCTGGGCGCGCGGTACGACCATCATCAGCAGTTCGGAAGTTATTTCACGCCAAGAACTTTGATTAAGTATGCCATCAGCACCGGCAATACTGTGAGGGCATCGGCTGGCACAGGCTGGCGGCAGGTGAATTTGTTCCCTGAAAACGTAAATCTCCTGGCGAGTTCAAGAGACCTCGTTTTTGCTGAGACCCTCCAACCGGAGAAAGGCTTGAACTGGGGCGTCAACTACACCTACCGCTTTGAGAAGGGAAAAGCAGCCGGCACCCTGAGCGCAGACTTTTATCAGACCTGTTTCTTCAATCAGTTCTTTCCCGACTATGACAGCGATGCAACAAAAGCGATTATCAAAAATTTCACGGGTAAATCCATCTCCAACGGCTTTCAGGCGGAAGCCAATTTCAAGTTCTTCAAAGCGGTTGAATGGAAAGCGGCTTACAATTTCTTAGACGTTTACAGGATGGAGAACGGAGAAAAAAATGTGCTGCCCTTCAATCCGCAACACCGCGTGATGGTTGCCTTGTCATTCCGCCCCGCAAACAACAAATGGTATGTTGATTTGAACACGCATTGGTATGACAAACAAAAGCTGCCGAACACTTCAGCCCATCCGGAAGCATATCAGCGGCCGGATTATTCCAAGCCCTACTTTTTGGTGAACGGACAAGTCACATACAACATAAAATGGTTTGAAATCTATGCGGGCTGCGAGAACATTTTCAACTTCCGTCAGGAGCAGCCGATTATCAGCTGGCAGGAGCCGTTTGGAAAATACTTCGACACCTCCTCAGTTTGGGGACCCACCCGGGGCAGGGAAATTTACGGGGGTGTGCGGTTCAGATGGGAATGAAGTGCGCCATGAACGGTATTTTTGAACTGCTCAAAAAAGCAAGGAGGCATTGAGGGGAAGCCAATGCAATACCATCCCGAACCAGCGACACAAGGATGGCACAAGCGTCCGCTTGTGCCTATAATCCTTTAGCGTCCGCTATTTGTACACGCCAACTCATTCCGGCAAAATGATATCAATCAATCCTTTCTCGTCCGCATAATCCCTTGCGCTGCTGAAAATCCAATCAGTCGGGCTGCTGACAAAACCAGCTTCAACCGGGTTATTGTGAATGTAATCTAATTTTTGTTCCATGATTTTGCGGTCATATAATTCAATGGGATGACTATCCTGCTGCCAGAACTGCCAGTCTTTGTTATTGGAGTTGTATTTGCCGGCTCTCTCAAACATCCATACCATCCACTCCTTTCTGCTTTCAACAGGATTCTCTTTAATCATTTGTTTCAATTTAGTGGATGTGAAACTTTTGAAATCCCGCATGATATATTCCATCGGAGTTCCACGCTGCCGATTATTAAATGCACATGGCTCGTCATAATGCACCATGCGTACAATTCAAGGTCTTTTTTGACTTGGCAAAATCTCAAACTGTCGAGCAGCACTTCTTTGTATTTCGTTACGAATGAACACGTCAATCCAATTGACGGTTGCAAAGCTGACAAAATAAAGCTGACTGTTATCCATGAATTTGTATTTACGGCTCATATTGGTAACTTTATGAATAAAGGTAAAGATGACAGGTTTTTGTTCAAGGGAGCGGACGCTCAAGGATAAAAGGCACAAGCGGACGCTTGCGCCAGAGTCGTTGGGGCATTGAGGGAAGCCAATGCAATACCATCCCGAATCAGTGACACAAGCTGCACCTTAATGAGGCTGTGCAACTGTCGCTGAATGCCCGACTAAGCGCAATGGCTTCCTGAATAAGGTTAGGTTGGTCATTATTTTACATCCTGCAAATACCTCTCGTTATATTTGTCCAATGACCAAATCCGAAAAAGTAAAACATAAGTCTGACTTCAAAACAGCACTGAAAAAGTTTACGGAGAGCCTGAAAGACTATGTTTCAACCGATACGGGGGATTGGACGATTAAGGGATTCATTGACGTTTACAAGAACATTTACACGATTTCATCTGACACCAAGATTGTCTCCAAGATTCTTGAAATCCACATCTTCCCGCAAATTATGAAGTTTGCTGAAAGCATTGGTTATTCAATTGTACTCGCTGAAAAGCAAAATTGGTATCCCGATTTGAGTTTTGTGAAAAAGGATAATCAGGCAATCAAGTTTGCCGTTGACCTTAAGACAACTTACCGTGACCCTGATTTTCCTGGATACGTCAATGGTTTCACGCTTGGCAGTCATGGAACGTATTTTAAAGACCGCACAAGCACGAAGAATATCCAGTTTGCTTACTCACATTATCTCGGTCATTTTTGTCTTGGCGTTATTTATACGCGAATTGATTTTGGCGACATCAACGAAACCGAAATTTATCAGGTGGAAGAATTGAAGGAAGAACATGAAAATGTGAGCAAGAAAGTTGGGCAGCGTGAGGTCACAACTGTCAAGCGGTTGAAGTCAATCACATCAGTCATCAAGGATTTTGATTTCTTCGTGGCTGAGAAATGGGAAATCGCAAGCGACCATCAGGGTTCTGCCAACACTGCCAACATCGGCTCGATTACCAACATTGCCGACCTGAAAAACGCTAACGGGATATTTGCTAAGTTAGGTGAGCATTGGTTTGATGAATATTGGATGAACTACGGTATTGCGATGAAAATGGGCAAAGGTGAGCCGCAAAAAATCACGCGTTTGAAAGACTTTCTGGAATTTCGCGGGAAAAAGAACCTGTTAAGAAAAATTGTTAACCGGCAGACTAAAAAGAAAAGCGAGAAGTGAAAATCATCGTGCCTCCGATTAAAAGTCAGGGCATAAAAACCAAGCTGGTTCCCTGGATAATGGATGTTGCTAAAAAGACACATGCTAGAAGAT
>DATLYB010000172.1:0-5205 GCA_035575215.1 Chitinophagales bacterium | reverse complement strand
GGAGTTGTGGTTGGTGTAGTAAAAAACCGGAAACTGGTCAAATTCAGGAATCATCTCCAGTCCGCGGTTGCGCCTTGCCGCTTCCACATGCTTGCGAAAAGCATACGCATCGCGCATGGATGAGGGAAACGGCACGGGTGCCAGCACTATTAGCGACTCCACAGGCTTGCCTTGTGATTTGGCGATTTTTCCCGATTTGATTTTCTTCTCATATTCCCTTGCCTGCTCCATTGCCTCATTGCCGCCCCATAAAAAATCACTCATGTTGTCAGGCAGATTTTCATCCAGCTCGTTGAGGTCAAAAGCCAGATTGCCTTCCAGCAGCGCAAGACGGTCAAATTCCTTATCGTTCAGGTAAGATAGCAGTCTCATATTTCAGCCTTAATAAATTTCACTCAGGGACGCAAAGCTAAAATTTTTTGGAAAGGGAGAGAATGAGAATGGACATTCCATCCCATCATTTGAAATTTTCTCCTTACTTTAAAGGCTAAATTTTTCCCCATGAAAAGAATGTTCCTTGCTTCTATCATCCTGCTGCTTGCATTGGGCGGGGCGACAGCCCTGTACGCCCAAACCATCGTGCGCGGTCCCTATCTGCAAAGCCCTGGAGCCACCAGCATCATCATCCGGTGGCGTACTGATGTTGCCACCGACAGCCGCGTGAGCTATGGAACGAACATCAGCAGCAAAACGCAGACTGCCGATGATTTCATCGTCACCACGGAGCATCGCATAAAACTCACCGGACTTGCTCCCCGCACGAAGTACTATTACTCCGTTGGCAGCATCTCCCTTGCCCTGAGGGGCGACTCGCTGCTGCATTTCACCACCGCGCCTGAACCCGGCTCATCTGCGCCTGTGCGGCTGTGGGCAATCGGTGATTTCGGTCATGGCAACGAGGCCGAGCGCCTTGTGCGCGATTCGTATCTTGCCTTAGCCGCAGCCGAACGCCCGGCCGACCTGCAACTCTGGCTGGGCGACAACGCCTACCAGGACGGCACGGATGCAGAATATCAAGCCAAGGTGTTCGACAGCATCTACAGCTTTCATCATGTGTTCATGAACCTCCCCTTTGCGCCATCGCCCGGCAATCATGATTGGGCAAGCATCTGCAACTGGATGGACCCCTGCAACACCGACCCGTACTTACA
Organism: Chitinophagales bacterium; assembly: GCA_035575215.1. Taxonomy (GTDB): domain Bacteria; phylum Bacteroidota; class Bacteroidia; order Chitinophagales; family CAIOSU01; genus DATLYB01. The sequence continues at coordinate 4,054 of DATLYB010000172.1, read as the reverse complement.
AACCGGTCCTTATCTTGACATTATTGACCCGCCCACCGAGGGCGAACTGGGCGGAGTGCCCTCCCACCTGAAGCTGTTCTATTCATTCGACTATGGCAACATCCATTTCATCTCGCTCAACTCCGAGCTGGGCTCGCTGACGCCAGCTTACAACTGGGTAGGTGTGTTTGATAATGATACCGCCTTCACCTCGCCCATGATTAGCTGGCTGAAAAATGACATTGCCTCCACCGACAGGAAATGGATTATCGCCTTCTGGCATCAATGTCCCTACAGCGGGCAAGACAATTTCACCGAGCAAAGCAGTTTCCAGTTTTTCACTTTTACCACGCGCAGGCATTTCAATCCGATTCTGGAACGCTTTGGCGTTGACCTGGTGCTCACCGGGCATGACCACAACTACCAGCGCAGCTATCTCATCAATGGTCTGTATGATTTCAAGGCTGCTTTCACGCCCGATATGATTATCAACGGCACCAGCGGCAATGACCTGGCTGGCGAGGCATATATTAAATACACCGATGGTCCGCTGGCTGATAAGGGTACCGTTTACGTGGTGGAAGGTAATTCCAGCGGCAGCAACGGCTACAGCCCTATTGAGCATCCTGTAATCTACTGGGGGCAGGCGTGCGACACCTGCTACGGCTCGCTGGTTGTTGACATTGAGGGTGACCGCCTTGATGCGCGCTACCTCACCGCCTATGGCGAAGTGCTTGACCGCTTCACCATCCTGAAGCAATCATCCACCGGCATTGCTGGTGCGCAGCCGTTCGGCTATGCAGATATTTATCCTAATCCGGCTGCCGGAGGACAAACTTCCATCCGTTTTTCGCTGATGAAAAAAAGCAATGTGCGCATTGATGTGCTCGATTTGAGCGGCAAGTCACTGCGCATCTTTGTAAATGAAATCCGCGAGCCGGGAAACTACCGTGATGTGCTCAATTTAAAGGGGGCCGGTATTTCCAATGGCGCCTATCTCATCAGGCTTGATTGCGCTGGAGTAGTGAAAGTGATGAAGGTAATGATGGGTGAGTGACGATGAAGCGATAGTTATCAAATCATTTTTTGTTTTGAGTTAACGATGTTGTACAAAACAGGCTATCCGTTTTCCTACCCGCCTTAGCTATTTATACTTCCTCCTTCTCAAAATCGAATATACGAGGATGGCGAACAGCCCCGTTGCAACGGAGAAACCTAGCAGGCTTAAATAGGGATAGCCTTCGGGCGATTTGGCTGCAGAGGGAAGGTCGGCAAGCATAACGATGGATGAGCCGATGACGAGCGCCACAATAATCAGCGTGATGGAAATGCGGTTGGTGACGCTGTCCAGCTTCTTCAGCAGATAGCCGTATCCCTGGTGCTCCACTTCAAAATGCAGCTTGCCTTTGCTGGTCTTGGTGATGATTTCCCTTACCTCACCCGGGAAGGTGTTGAAGAATTGCGTGATACCTGAAGCGCGGCTGGTGAGTTCGTTGAAGAGATTCTGGGGCTTGAGCTGCTCGCGGATCAGCTTAATGCCATACGGCTTGATGAACTCATAGGTGTTGAAGTGGGGATGCAACTGCTTTCCCAGCCCTTCCAGGATGGCGAATGCGCGGAAAATAAGGAAGATACTTCCGGGCATGCGCATGTTGTAGTCATACATAATTTTTTGTAGGCGGGAAATCATGTCCGCTATGTTGCTCTCGCTTACGTCCAGCGAGGCGAAATCGTCAATAAGGTCGTTGAGGTCATATTCAAACTGGCGCAGGTCGGTGATGTTGTGCTCGATGGCGAGCCGTTGCATATATTGCGCCATCTGCCGCGCATCCTGCCGGGCGAAGCTGATGAAGATGCCTGCGAAGTTGAACTTGTCTTTCTGCATCAACTGCCCCACCATGCCGAAGTCAATGAGGGCGATGACGCCATCCTGCCGCACGAACACATTGCCCGGATGCGGGTCGGCATGAAAGAATCCGTATTCAAAAATCATCGTGAGGTAAATCTGCATCCCGTTTTCGGCTACCTTGGCGGGGTCAAGCCCCCAGGCTCGCAGCTGCATGATGTCGGAAATTTTGCATCCCTCAGAAAATTCAATCGTCAGCACCTTATCGGTAGAGTGGCTGCGGAACACTTTGGGGATGTAGAAGTTTTTATAGTCCTTGTAGGTTTGTCTGAACCGCTCGATGTTGCGCGCTTCATGGCGATAGTCCATCTCCTTGTTCATGCTGCGTTCGAAGGCAATCACCACATCCATGGCGTTGATAATTCCCTGCCGCCTGAGGTAACGGTCGGTTCTGTTGACGACTTCCTTGATGATGGCGATGTCGCGCTCCACTACCTCGCGCACTTCAGGGCGTTGCACCTTCACCACCACCATTTGCCCGTTTTTCAGGCGTGCACGGTGTACTTGCCCGATGGAGGCGGACGCCAGTGTCTTTTCTTCAAACTCGTCAAAAAAATCTTCTATCTCACCGCCCAACTCTTGCCTGATGATTTCACGGACAATTTTATAGTCAAAAGGAGGCACGCTGTCTTGCAGCTTTTCCAACTCCTTGATGAGCGCCTCCGGCAGCATGTCGGGACGGTTGCTGAGCACCTGCGCGAGCTTGATGAAGGTGGGACCCAGCTCCTCAGCCACCATGCGGATGCGCTCGTAGCGCGTGTATTCCAGTGCCGGGCGCTCCTGCCGCACCCATGAGATGCGCATCTTTTCGGGGACAAAATTGCGCAGTGTTGAATTGGCGACAACGTCTTCAAAACCGTATTTCACCAGCACCGCGATAATTTCGCGCATCCTGCCGATATTGCGGAAAGTCTGGTTGAATAGCATGAGCTGAATCCGGGTCGTTTACGAAATTGTTGGAAAAGGCAAAGGTATAGCAGAAACCGCCCATCGCAAAGCGCATTTTATATTCACGGCAGAAATGAAGATGCGGGATGTATCAACTGGGGAATAAATAACAGGATCCGGGCACTACTTCTGCTTTTTTTTCTTTTCTGGAATTTCATCGCTCACCTCTTCGTACCGCTTGTCTTCATAAATAAGCTCCGCATCCAATTCGCCAATCACTTTGAATTCCGTTCTGCGGTTGTTTTGATGGCAGGGGCAGTCTTTGGAATTATCTTCCGGGCAATCGGGATATTTTCGGCAATCATCGAGCAGGCGCGTTTCGCCATAGCCTTTCGCCACGAGTCGTTCTTTTGGAATGCCTCTGCCGATGAGATAGTTCACGCAGCTTTCAGCGCGCTTCTGCGAGAGGCTGATGTTATATTGGCTGGTCGCCCGCGTGTCGGTGTGTGAGCCGATTTCAACGATAATCAATGGATTTTCAATCATCAGGTTATACACCGTATCGAGCGTTTTCTTGGAGATTTCACGCAAATCCCACTTGTCAAAATCATAATAAACATTTCGCAGGCGATATACCTTGTCAATCACCAATTTCTTCAGGTAAATGTCCACCCATAAGGTGTCGCTCCTGGTGATGCCGTGAGTGTGGAAGGTGGCTGAGTTGGACAGATACCCTTCAGCAGAGCCGGTCACGCGGTAGTCTTTTTCGAGATTCAGCGAAAAAAAATAAGGCGTGCGGTTAACGATGGTGTCTTCCCCGATTGGGATGTTTTGCAGAATGCCTTCGCTGCTTTCAAGCGCAAGACCGACCCGCGCATTTTCTATCGGGGTGTGCGTGGTGTCATCTTCGTCATACACGAATCCCATCACCGCCACATGGATAATCTTGATGTATTCGTAAGAAAAAATGTCATCGCAGCACGTTTCGCTGCGGATGGAGATGATACCCGGGCGGTTGGAAACGAAGTAGCCCCGCTTGCCGTCACCGGTGATGGTGAAGTACATGTCATCCGTGCTTGAATTAATCGGATAGCCGATGTTCACCGGCTCGTCCCATTTGCTGGCGCTGCCGGAAGCTTTGTAAATATCATACCCGCCCATGTTCACCAGCCCGTTGGAGCTGAAATAAAGTGTTCCGCTTGCCGCGTCATAGAAGGGAGTCGCCTCATCGCGGTCGCTGTTGATTTTCGGTCCGGCATTTTTCGGGTCGGTATAAAGTTT
>DATLYB010000171.1:0-2092 GCA_035575215.1 Chitinophagales bacterium | reverse complement strand
CAACCACATCCGAACGCTTCATTCGCGTGAAGGCGGTGAAGCCCACATCCAGTGTTCGCACCACATCGCCCACATCGGCTGTTTCGCCACCGGCAAGATGCAGCGGAATTCCCCAATCATTCCATTCCTTCGCCAGTTCAGCAGCGCCTTCGATGAGATGTCGCACCACTTTGCCTGTGATTAAATTTTTATTCCGCCCGATGGTAGAAGACACAACAATATCACCGACCGCTCCCGCGCAAGCCATGTCGTCAATGTTCATCACCAGCGCGTCTTGAACAATACCTTTCCAAATGCTGTTGTCGCCCGTTTCTTTCCACCACAGGTAAGCCAGCACGGTTTTAGTTCCTGCTGTGTCGGCATGCATAATGTTGCAGAATCGCTTGTCACCGCCCGCGTAATCGGGCAGGATTTTGCAGAAGGCTTTCCGGAAAAGCCCTTTGTCTAATTTTTGGATAGCATTGTGAACGTCTTCTTTTTGTGAAGATACTCCGCGAAGGCTGTACTTGGATGTTGACATCGTAGGAGGCTTCAAAATTAGAAAGAATGTAACTTGGCGCTTCAAAAAGATACACATGAAAATACGGACATCCATAGCAGCTTGTATTGTGCTTTGTTCGGCATTGAACGGACAAACAGTCACGGACATCCAAATCGCACCGGCTTCACCCACCTCAAATGATGACATCAAAGCGGTGGTTACCGCCACCTTTCCGGGAGGACCTTGCAGCCTTGAGGCTCAGCAAATGACGCAAAGCAATGACACCATTATTATCAGCGGGTTTTACTGCTATCAATCGGGCACAGGCGGCTGCACTTCGGTAGATACTTTTTCTATCGGCTTGCTTCCGGCAGGCAGCTACACGGTAAGGCTTCTTTTATATACTTCCAACACCCCAGCGCCATGTGGCTCTGCCGGTTATTTCCTGAAAAACATCGGCTTGGAGTCGTTTTCGGTCAGCACAGCAACGGGAGTTATTGAAATTCCGGGACGAACTCTTACATTTTACCCTAATCCTGCTCCGAGAGGAAACATTGTGCAGTCACTTGGATATATCGAAGCTGCAACGGCAGAGATTAAAGTTTTCAGTCTGAACGGAAGCATACAGAAGGAATTAACGCTGGAAGTGAAAGCTGAACAATCCGTTAGGCTCGAAACCGCTGAGTTGCCGGAGGGAATTTATTTCTGCGTGATAACCACCTCACATGAAAGAAGGACAGGCAAGTTTGCGATTGCGAAATGACTATCACCTGAATCGGTCAGCAACCACCGAGTCCTTCGAGCCGTTTTTGTAAGAATAAAATCCTTCCCCTGATTTCACTCCGAGGTTTCCTGCGGTTACCATGTTCACCAGCAGCGGGCAGGGCGCATATTTAGGATTGCCCAAGCCTTCATGAAGCACATTCATTACCGAAAGGCAAACGTCAAGTCCGATAAAATCAGCGAGCTGCAACGGTCCCATCGGGTGAGCCATGCCCAGTTTCATCACGGTGTCAATCTCCCGCACTCCTGCAACGCCTTCATGCAGGGTAATAATCGCTTCATTAATCATCGGCATCAAAATCCTGTTGGCGACAAATCCCGGATAGTCATTCACTTCAACGGGCGTCTTGCCGAGCTTGCTGCATAATTCCATAATCGTTTTCGTTGTGGGGGCGCTGGTGGAATATCCGCGAATCACTTCCACGAGTTTCATCACGGGAACCGGATTCATGAAGTGCATCCCAATCACTTTGTCTGCGCGCCTGGTTGCGGCTGCAATTTTTGTGATGGAGATAGATGAAGTGTTGGAAGCGAGAATCGTTTCGGATTTTGTGATTTCATCCAATTGCTTAAAAAGCTTCAGCTTGATGTCAATGTTTTCGGTTGCCGCTTCCACCACGAGGTCAGCGTTTTTTGCGGCTTCTTCAACTGACGTGAAGGTTTTGATATTGGCGAGCGTTTTTGTTTTGTCCGCCTCGTTGATAGTCGCCCTGGCAATCATGCGGTCGAGATTTTTAGAAATGGCTGCTATGGCTTTCTCCAATGCCTGCTGCGAAATGTCAGCGAGCGAAACCCGAAATCCGCTCATAGCAAAAACATGAGCGATGC
>DATLYB010000170.1:0-4728 GCA_035575215.1 Chitinophagales bacterium | reverse complement strand
TAAATAGACTTTACGCACCCGCGGGTCTTTGGCAAGTTCTTCATCCGTGCCCGATGCGAAGATTTTTCCTTCCACCAGCAGATATGCCCTGTCTGTGATTGACAGTGTTTCCCGCACGTTGTGGTCGGTAATCAGGATGCCGATGTTTCTGAATTTGAGACGTGCCACTACGCGCTGGATATCCTCCACTGCAATCGGGTCAATGCCGGCAAACGGTTCGTCCAGCAGAATGAATTTCGGGCTCACCGCTAATGCGCGCGCAATTTCCGTTCTTCTTCTTTCGCCTCCCGACAAAACATTTCCGTTGCTTTTGCGCACGTGGCTCAACCCGAATTCGGCAATCAGGCTCTCCATTTTTTTTATCTGCTCTTGCCTGGGCAGGTCAGTCATTTCGAGCACCGCCATGATATTGTCTTCCACGGAAAGTTTCCGGAATACGGATGCTTCCTGCGGCAGGTACCCAATGCCGAGTTGTGCCCGCTTGTACATCGGCAGCGATGTGATATCCTTATTTTCGAGCAAAATTTTACCGGATTCGGCTTTAATTAAACCGACTATCATGTAAAACGAAGTAGTTTTTCCTGCGCCATTCGGACCCAGTAAGCCAACGATTTCACCCTGTTTCACTTCAAGCGAAACATCGTTGACTACTTTTCGACCTTTGTAGGTCTTAACCAAATGTTCTGCACGAAGAAGCATGGATTATTTTACTATGGAAGAGGTTTCTAAATTACTACCTTTGGTATTACAAGCAGCCTTAAAAAATCCAACCGATGAAAAAGCAGCCTCTTCTCCTCTTGGCGCTGGTTGCAGTTCTGATGTATAATGGGTTTTCCCAGCAGTCTGCTTCTTCCGAAAAAAACTATAGCGCCTATTTCTCCGAAGCGTATCATCAATATCCGGACATTCCGAAAGGAGTGCTGGAAGCGGTGGCGTATTCCAACACGCGCATGCATCACGTGAAGCATACCGCAGGGGGTCCTGAAAATTGCACAGGCATGCCCAAAGCCTATGGTGTCATGGGGTTGGTGCTGGATGGAAAAAATTATTTCAACAATAACCTCGCGCTCGTTTCCAATCTCTCCGGTTTCAGTGCGGATGAGATAATCGGTGACCCCCGAAAAAATATTCTCGCTTATGCTGCTGCATTCAATACGGTTCTCGGTGAGAATACTTCTCTGAAAGATGTGGATGCCATTGCCTCAGCGTACACAACATTGAGTGAGCTTCCGCATAACGATAAGCTGCAAACCTTCGCGCTCCACTTGCAATTATATTCCTACCTCACGTTTCTTAATGAACGCCCGTTTCAGGAGCAATACAACTTCCCGCATTATACTTTCGACCTGCATTCATTTTTCGGGGAAGAGAATTACAAGGTACTGAGCTCTCCGCACGTCATCGTAACCAATGATGCAATCTATGACATCAACGGACATGATTTTGATGAAGACAACTCCCGCGCTCTTCAATCTGCCGATTATCCCCCTGCGCTGTGGAACCCTGCAGCATCGTGCAACTATAGCACCTCGCGCGGGGCTTCCATTTCAGCGGTGGTGATTCACGATGTGGAAGGAAGCTATGCAGGCTGTATCTCATGGTTTCAGAATTGCAGCTCTGGTGTTTCGGCACATTACGTGGTACGCTCCTCTGACGGGCAAATCACCCAGATGGTGTTGGAACAATACAAGGCGTGGCATGCGGGAACCCACAATTCCTACACAATCGGAATCGAGCATGAAGGCTACCAATCGCAGCCGGGATGGTACACCACTGCGATGTACACCGCATCGGCAAATCTGGTGAAAGATATTTGCAGCAGCGGTTATGGAATCAATCCAGCTGCATGTTATAACGGTCCTTCCTGCAATGGACTTTGCGAGCTTCCGGCCTCTTACAGAATCAAAGGTCATCAGCATTATTCCAGCCAGACGCACAATGACCCCGGACCGTACTGGAACTGGTACACTTACTACAGTTTGGTGAACAACACATCAGTTCCGGTTCCTCTCCCCAACGACAATTGTTCGGCAGCCGTTTCGCTCACACCGAATACTTCGTGCATAAGCACATCCGGCACGCTTGCGAATGCAACTGTGAGCGGGCTTGCCAAAGCGAGCTGCGATGCGTCAGGCTATTCTTCGCTGAAAGACGTGTGGTATCAATTTACCGCCACTGCGGCAACCCACACCATCACGCTGGCTCCGTCATCGGGATTGGATGGCGTGCTGGCATTATATACTTCATGCAGCGGAGGACAAATCGGATGCTCTGACAACGGAGGAGGACGAGGCGGAGTGGAAACCATTGTGAAGATCGGATTGACGATTGGCGCAACCTATTACATCCGTATCTATCCTTACGGGTCCACTGCGCCTTCAACGTGGACATTCAACATCTGCGTTACAAAGCCTGCGACCACTGTCACTCTCGCTATCGGCAGCGGAACCAGCGCCTATTCCGCGCATCCCTACAGCACCGTTTATATGGACGAGCGCACCGAATACCTTATCACCAAATCGGAACTCGTTGCGGCAGGGTGGAATCCCTCCATGCCGAACGTCACTTCCCTGCAGTTTCAGGTGCAAACGGCAGCAGCACAAGCAATGAACGGGTTTACGATTTCGCTTGCCCATACCACGTCCTCCTATTTCAGCAGCGCTTCCTTTTTAACGGGCACTAATTCCACTACCGTTTATTCCGGAACTGTGACAGCCGCGGCAGGATGGAACACCTACAACTTCAGCACACCATTTGTTTACAACGGCACGGATAATCTGCTGCTGAAAATCTGCTGGAACAACAGCAGCTATTCTTCCAATTCATCCATCCTCGCAGCAAGTTATCCGAATTACGTGGCGCTGTATTATCGTGCGGATGTGGCAAGCGGAAGCGTGTGCTCGCAGGCAACGGGTACTCGAAGCTATTACCGTCCGAATACAAAGCTGACTTTCTCTGCAGGTTCTCCCGCGTTACAGGCATCTGTCAATGGTGATGAAAAACTCATTTCAGGGACTGAAGCCAGCGGTACATCAGAAAAGTCGTTATCCATTTATCCCAACCCGTCTGACGGCACTGTTCTGTACGGAAAAATTTCAGAGCCGGATAACCACATGACTGTGCGATTCTATGATATGACGGGAAAGGAGGTGATGGAGAAAACTGTTCCTGTTGTGAACGGAGAATTCTTGATTTCCTTCCGGGATAATCATTTGAAATCGGGCATATACGTGCTGACAGGTACAGTTGATAATAGGCAATATGTGGAGAGGCTTGTGGTCAAGTGAGAGAGGCATCCTTCCCTAAATAATCCCTGAGCCGAATTTCCAAACAATTCTCCCGCAAAAACTTTTCTATATCAAACGTAGTGTCTATCTTCGCACCGATTTTTAAAAAACACCTTGAATCAGGCTAAAAACAGCGTAATTCCTTGTTTTCCAGAGCAATTTTGAAGCGATTTCCGGCATTTTTAGGCAGTTTACTCTTTTGCTTCTTTCTTTTTGCTCCTCATTCTTCTTTTAGCGAGGCGGAGCCCTCTGATACAACTTATAAAGCAGCCCCCGCTGGCGGGCATGAGGCAGGTGAATTTGAGCCGGCTGAAATGATTGCTCACCATATCAGTGATGATTACCAGTTTCATATCACAGGCAATCTTTACTTCCCCCTGCCCTTGATACTTTATTCAAATTCTGACGGACTTTCAGTATTCCTCTCCAGCAAATTTCATGGACCCAATCATACCCACGTTCCCTATAAGGGATATATTTATGACCACGGTCACATCAAGCGCCTGGATGGAGGCAAATTCTATAACCTTTCCATCACAAAAAATGTATTCAGCATGCTTTTGGTAGGGGCGGTGATGCTTTGGTTGTTTACATCCATAGCCCAGGCTTATAGGCGAAGAGAAGGGCAAGCGCCCAATAAGGTTCAAACATTCTTTGAAATCATTATTATCTTCATCCGCGATGAGGTGGTGAAGCCCTCCATCGGTGAGAAAAAATACAGGAGATACCTGCCTTATATGCTTACGCTCTTCTTTTTTATATGGTTCAACAACCTGCTTGGATTGATTCCGATTTTTCCGGGCTCAGCAAATGTCACCGGAAACATTGCCGTCACCTTTACGCTGGCTGCGCTCTCTCTGCTGATGATTAATCTCAGCGGGAATAAGCATTACTGGGGTCATTTGTTTTCTCCACCCGGTGTGCCTGCGTTTGTAAAACCGATTTTGATTCCCATAGAACTTGTAGGCGTGCTGGCAAAGCCATTTGCCTTGATGATTCGTCTTTTCGCCAATATCGCAGCAGGACATATTGTGCTGCTAAGCATCATGAGCCTTATTTTTATTTTGGGTCCGAAGGTGGGTACGGCAGGTACGCTTGGAGTTGGAATAGGGGTGGTGGCATTCACGATATTCATGTACCTCATTAAGCTGTTTGTGGCGGTGTTGCAGGCATATATCTTCACATTTCTGACGTCACTGTTCATCGGGCAGGCGGTGGAGGAGCCGGCTCATCACTAAAAAGGAAATTATTTTTTAACCATAAAACCATAATTCACCATGTTATTATCAACTATCTTACTTGCACTTGAAACTGTGGGACCTGTCGGAGCCGGCATCGGGGTCGGTCTTGTTGTATTGGGAACCGGTCTTGGCATCGGCAGAATTGGCGGCAGCGCTGCCGAAGCAATCGCCCGTCAGCCTGAATCGGGTGGCGATATCCG
>DATLYB010000169.1:0-4170 GCA_035575215.1 Chitinophagales bacterium | reverse complement strand
TAATGTAAGCATCATTTGGATTTATGCCGTTCTTACGGGATTGTCAGCCTCGGTGCTGCGTTCGGCTGTCATGTTCACGTTCGTGGCGATGGGCAGCAGCCTCAAGCGCATCACCAATATCTACAATGTGCTTGCAAGCTCCGCATTTTTCCTGCTGCTTATCAATCCTTATTTTCTGATGGAAGTGGGATTTCAGCTTTCTTACCTTGCCGTGCTCGGCATTGTGCTGCTGCAACCGAGAATCTATCCGCTTTTTTACACCCGTTATTTGCTGCTGGATAAAATATGGATGATAACTGCAGTTTCCATTGCAGCGCAAGCGGCTACGTTTCCCCTTGGTTTGCTCTACTACTATCAATTCCCGGTTTACTTTCTTGTTTCCAATCTCTTTGTGATTCCGGCATCCACGCTTGTGCTTTATCTTGGTCTCGCGCTTTTTGCGCTGTTCTGGATGCCGAGAGTGAGTAACGTTATCGGCTTATTGCTCGACAAAACTATTTGGTTCATGGATTGGGTGGTGTTGTCCATTGATTCGCTTCCCTTTGCCTTGCTGCAAGGCATCTCCATCAGCGTTCCCGAATCGTGGTTCATTTACCTCATCATTGCGGGAATTGTGGTTTTTTTCTACTACAACAGAAATTCGTTCTTCATCGCCTCTCTGGCGTTTGCCGCTCTTCTGCTCGGCTGGAATACTATTGAAAAGTTTCTGCACATGCAGCAGAAACGGTTGATTATTTATTCTGTTCCCAACACCACTGCGATGGATTTCATCAGCGGCTGTGAACATTTGTTTGTCGCTGATTCTTCCCTGCTGAACGACTACGACCGCATGTTATTTCACATCAAACACAACTGGTGGGACAGCGGCTTGCGTTCGGCAACAGCCGGAGTATCCGATGACTTTCAAATGCCGTTCCTGAAACGAAAAAACCAATACATTCAATTTCTCGACAAACGGATGGTTCTTCTTGATAAAGAGTTTGAAGCATCCGAAAGCGGTACTAAATTGAAAGTTGATTTTATAATCTTGTCAAAGAATGTCAGAGTGAAGATGGAAAAACTTGCCGAAGCGTATGATTTCGGAAAAATAATTTTCGACAGCTCCAATTCAGGGAAGCGGATTCAATATTGGAAAAAAGACTGCGAGCGCCTGGGAATTGGTTACTGGGATGTCAATGAACAAGGGGCTTTTGTTGAAGAGTTGTGAATTAGTAGTTACGTTTACGGTGAAGAGTTTCTTTTCCAACTCTAAACTCAAAACTCTAAACTGAAGACTGCAAACTCTTAAATTGCTTTGCTGAAACCGGTATGAAGCCCATCATAAGATGAAAATCGGAAACAAGCATTACCGTTCCATTTGGGTGAATCCATCCAATCCCCTCGAAATCCAGATTATAGACCAGCGTTATCTCCCGCATGAATTCATCATCCGCGATTTAAAGCATCCCGATGATTTTGTTCATGCAATAAAAGACATGCTGGTGCGGGGAGCACCGCTTATCGGCATCACGGCAGCTTACGGATTGTATTCCGCGCTGCTTCACTCCCCCGCCCACGATGCCGATGCGAATCTTCAAAAGGCTTATGACAAGCTGCTTGCCACACGCCCTACCGGGAACAACCTCCGGTGGGCGCTTTCCAGGCAGTTGCATGCAATCAATGAAGGAAAAAACCTTGGAGAGAAAATAAAAATAGCCCTGGAAAATGCCAACCGCCTCGCTGACGAAGATGTGAAGATATGCAGGCAAATCGGCAAACACGGACTTCCGCTGATTGCAGAGCTGAGTAAAAAGAAAAATGGCGCTCCTGTCAATATCCTTACTCACTGCAACGCAGGGTGGCTGGCAACCGTTGATTACGGAACGGCTACAGCACCTATCTATCTGGCACATGATGCCGGCATCAGCGTGCACGTGTGGGTGGATGAAACGCGTCCGCGCAATCAGGGCGCCAGTCTTACCGCCTTTGAGTTGGGCAAGCATGGCGTACCACATACGGTCGTGGTTGACAATGCAGGCGGGCATCTGATGCAGCGCGGCAGGGTGGACATGTGCATCGTAGGCACTGACCGCACGCTTGCCAGCGGTGACGTTTGCAACAAAATCGGCACCTACCTGAAAGCCCTGGCGGCATTTGACAATAAGATTCCATTTTATGTTGCCCTGCCCTCCTCATCCATTGATTGGGAAACCAAAGACGCATCGCAAATTCCCATTGAAGAGCGGAGCGAGAGCGAAGTGAAACACGTGCAGGGATTTGACGGAAAAAAGATAGTTTCGGTGCTGGTGACTCCTTCGCACAGCAAAGTGTCGAATTTCGGCTTTGATATCACCCCCGCCCGCCTCATCACCGGGCTGATAACCGAACGCGGCATCTGCAAACCCGACCGCAAAGAGCTTTCGCTGATGTTTTATGAGTGATTGTTTGAGAATGATTCCTGCCTGATTTCCTCCAACAGCTACTATATCATAAATTAGCGCGCAAAATTCATTCATGACTGTTGGAGCCATCTGCTCAAGAGAAACCATCATTGCCGGACCCAACGAAAGTGCGCTGGAAGCATCGCGCCTGATGCAGCGCTATAATGTAGGAAGCCTCGTAGTAGTGGAAACAGACGGCAAAGGGAATAAGCCCATTGGCATTGTCACCGACCGGGATATCGTGCTGAAAGTGGTGGCTGCCGAGCTGAAAATTTACGATGTCAGGCTGGCTGACGTCATGAGCGCCAAATTGCTGACGGCAAAGGAATCAGATGATGTGTATGAAACGCTGGTGAAGATGCGCGGGAAGGTCGTGCGCAGGGTTCCCATCGTGGACGAGGAAGGATATCTCAAAGGCATTCTTACCATTGATGACGTGCTGGAATTTTTCAGCAAGGAAATAAGCGAGATAGTCAGCCTGTTTAAAAAAGAACAGGCAAAGTAGCACCGGTGTAATTCGTAGTTCCGCCAACAAAGAAATTAAACCAGACGCCCTAAACAAACTGTTTATGAAACATTCCCTTGAATTCAACCGCAATGAAGACGCGATGAAACTGCTGGTGTCACAGATGAAAAAAAAGCTCGACACCATCTATCTCGGTGGGGGAAAGAAAAACATCAGCAAGCAGCATGAGCAGGGAAAAATGACTGCCCGAGAACGGGTGGAATATCTGCTGGACAAAGACAAGCCCTTGCTTGAGCTGGGTGAATTCTGCGGGGATGATATGTATGCAGAACATGGAGGCTGTCCAGCGGGCGGTGTGATTGTGATGATTGGCTACGTTGCCGGAAGAATGTGCGTGGTGGCTGCCAATGACGCCACTGTGAAAGCGGGCGCATGGTTTCCCATCGCTGCAAAAAAAAATCTGCGCGCGCAGGAAATCGCCATGGAAAACCGCCTGCCAATTATCTATCTCGTTGATAGCGCGGGCGTTTACCTTCCGATGCAGGATGAAATTTTTCCCGACAAGGAGCATTTTGGAAGAATCTTCCGGAACAATGCGGTGATGTCCTCCGCAGGTATCACGCAGATTGCCGCCATCATGGGCAGTTGCGTTGCAGGGGGCGCCTATCTGCCTATTATGAGTGATGAAGTGCTGATTGTAGAAAAGACCGGTTCCATTTTTCTTGCCGGACCCTACTTGGTGAAAGCCGCCATCGGTGAAAACGTTGACAAGGAAACGCTCGGAGGTGCAGTAACGGCAAGCGAAATATCGGGGCTTACCGATTACAGGTGCAAAGATGACAAGGAGTGCCTGGATACCGTGAGGAAAATCATGGATAAGCTGGGCAAACCTGCATCTGCAGGGTTTGACCGTATCGAATCCGCACCGCCTGCCTGCAATGTCAGCGAACTGTATGGATTATTTCCCGAAGGAAACAAGAAGCCCTACAATACGCTGGAGATTATCAAACGGCTTGTTGACCGTTCAGAATTCAATGAATACAAGCAAGGGTATGGAAAAACGATTCTGTGCGGCTATGCAAGAATTGACGGGTGGGCAGTGGGCATTGTCGCCAATCAGCGCGCAGTGGTGAAAAACGCGAAGGGAGAGATGCAATTTGGCGGTGTAATTTATTCTGATTCAGCGGATAAAGCCGCCCGCTTCATTATGAATGGCAATCAGAAAAATATGCCGCTGGTATTTCTACAGGATGTTACCGGATTTATGGTGGGAACACGCTCAGA
>DATLYB010000168.1:0-11385 GCA_035575215.1 Chitinophagales bacterium | reverse complement strand
AAAATAATGGCAGCCGTAAACCACTCCCATCTGGTTGATTCCTACGAGCCATTCCCAGTTGTCGAGACCGTATTCTTCAAATACGGCTGCATCGCCTACTCCTGCATTATTCATGAGCAAATCAATTCCGCCTGCCCGGGTAAGAAAGTTTTCAGCCACCTCCTTAAAACGATGCCTGTCGGAAACATCAAGCTGAAAAGGCAATGGCTTGCCTCCGGCTTTGGCGATGAGTTCGGCAGTTTCCTCCAATCCTTTTTCAGCAATATCGCAGATGCCGATAGTCCAGCCGTCTTTGGCAAGCTCAGCGCAAAGTTCCCTGCCCAGCCCGGAACCCGCCCCGGTGATAAATGCGCGCTTTTGAGAAAATTTTTCCGAGAGTTGGTACATGTTGAAAGATTTTGTGCCCGGAAAGCTAAACTACAAACAAGAACAAAATAAATGACAGGAAGAAACTAAAATTCTTCCAACCTGAATGTGTGTTGAATCTTTTTCAAATAATCCATCCTCGCTGTATCATCAATCAAAATACGCATCATCACCGTCCCAAAACTTGAGGGAGAAGCAACTACTTCAGCGTCGTCAGCCGAAAATTTTTTTTCTTCCCCTTTTTTCACCAAAAGGATATTGAATTCCTTGCGCGGAGTTTGCCGGTCGTTTCTGATATAATAATTCTGCGTGTTGGATGAATAAAAAGCAATCGAGCTGTAAGTTCCTTCCGGCATTTTACCTGTAATTTTCAGCGGTGATTTCCGGATGTCGTAGCCGGCAGCCACGTACAAAAAGTCCGGATTGGGCAATACGACTTTGCGGTCTTTGTCCGTAATGACATCCGCATAAACAGGTTTATTGAATGGCGAGCGGGCGCTTGATTTCACCTTCATGAGCACGGCATAGGGAGTGGCGAAAATCACGCCATAATGAGCCGCAACCGCTGCCACTGTAAAAATCAATATGCCGGTAATGGTTTTGCGCATCAGTCAAGTCGCTGGATGGAGGGCAGCTGCACCGTCCGGATATTGTCATACAATTCTTTCTCAGGATGATACAGCCGCAGCGCCAGACAGAATCTTCCTTCCCTGCCCACCGGAAGCCAGTTACTTTTTTTCTCATTCATTGACACATGAATTGCGAATGCGCTGTCAGGCTCATATTTCAGGCTCGCCATGTTGTAATTGTACCGGTTGAGTTTGTTCGGCTGCAAAAAATAGTCGCTGCCATACAGCGTGATGCTCCAATAACGCGCGGCAAGAGGCGCTCCTTTTATCACGTAATCATGCTCCGATGACAGCGGTCTGCCTTCGTCATCGTTACGAGCAATGAGGTACAGTGTCTCGTCCTGTCGCAGCGCGTACAGCATGGAAACAGCAATGCGAGCCGTCAATAACCTGCCTTTGCCCACATCGGTGAGATAATGCCCCTGCCACGGTCCGTTGACGATGGTGGCGTCACTGCCCGTCCAATGCGTGATGCGGAAAATGGCGATGCTGCTGCCCGTTAGCAAACCAAACAGGATGAGAAGCAGCGTGCGGGAATGGCGCATGGAACTCTAAGCCGTTAATTTCAGAACATGCTCTTCGCCTTCCTCACCGCCTGCGCAAATCTGTCGAGCTCCTCTCTCGTATTGTAGAAAGCAAAGCTTGCCCGGCACGTCCCCTCAATCTGCAGCCTGTCCATCAGCGGCTGGCAGCAGTGGTGCCCCGTGCGAATCGCGATTCCCATCTTGTCGAGAATCACCCCGAAGTCATACGGATGAATATCATCCACCAAAAACGAAATCACGCTCGCCTTGTCGCGGGCGGTGCCATAGATGCGCACACCCTCGATGTCCTGCAGCAGTTGCGTGCCATATTGCAGCAGGTCGTGCTCGTGATTGTAGATATTTTCCAATCCGACAGCGCTCACATAATTGAGCGCAGCGCCCAAACCGATGCCTCCCTCGATATTCGGAGTGCCCGCCTCGAACTTATAGGGCAGCTCGTTGTAAGTCGTTTTCTCGAATGTCACCTGCTTAATCATCTCCCCGCCACCCTGCCACGGAGGCATGTCGTCCAATAGCTTTTCCTTGCCATATAAAATGCCGATGCCCGTAGGACCGAACACCTTGTGCCCGCTGAAGCAGAAGAAATCACAATCCAGCGCCTGCACATCAATCGCCAGATGCTGCACGCTCTGCGCCCCGTCAATCACCGCAATCGCTCCCGCGCTGTGCGCCTTGCGGATGAGCTCCCTCACCGGGTTCACCGTGCCCAGCGCGTTGCTCACGTGCGTCACCGCCACGATGCGCGTGCGTTCGTTCAGCAGCTTGTCATACTCATCGAGCAGCAGTTCGCCCGCGTCATTCATCGGAATCACCCGCAGGCGCGCCCCCTTCTCCTCGCACAGCATCTGCCACGGCACCGTATTGCTGTGATGCTCCAGCGCGCTGATAATCACCTCATCGCCCTGCTTCACGTACTTGCGCCCCCACGTCTGCGCCACCAGATTTACTGATTCCGTTGTCCCGCGCGTAAAGTTGACTTCCACCTCGCTCTTCGCGTTGATGAAGCGCTGCGCAATCCTGCGCGACTCCTCATACGCATCGGTCGCTTTGCCGCTCAGGTAATGCACGCCCCGGTGCACGTTGCTGTTATAGATGCTGTAATACTGGTTAATCGCGTCAATCACCGCCCTGGGCTTCTGCGAAGTAGCCGCATTGTCAAAATACACCAATGGAAAGCCGTTCACCTTCTGATGCAAAAGCGGAAATTCCTCCCGAATCTTCTCCACGTTGAAGGATGAGGCGGCAGGTTTTTTTTGAGTGATAGTGGTAGGAGTCATAATGAAGTAAAGTTAAGTCTTTGTTTTTGTGGGATAATGATGTGGGCGTGCCCCTCCTTGCCATCGCGTCATTGCGAGCGCGCGAAGCAATCCCCTCAATCAACGCGCGGTCGGGTCGCGTGCTTCGCTGCATGTCCTCGCGCTTGCACTCAATGCCTGCGCAGGGCTGTGGGCATTCTGTTTCGCCCGCTCACGCGAAAGACAAAAATGCACAAGTTCATCTACGATCTTGTTAATGACAACATTTCCCATCCAAATCTTTTTTTGGCAATGTTCATGCAATCTTGAAAGGCTATGCGGATTTTAAGGGAACTGTATTTTTCTTCGTTTATTAACTCTTCGTATTTCTTTTGCTTGATTAATTCGGAAAGTATCACCCTTATTCTTTTTGATCCGATGTGTTTAACGATTAAATTAACGATTAAATTAAAATCTGCTTCAACAGACAAACTTCTGCCGTAGTTTTCAAGAAAGGAATCAATTTCATCATCGTTCAGCAATCCTTGTATTGTTAAAGCCCAGATTAGATTTCTGGCAAAGCGAACAAAGTAATACTTGCTGTATCCTCGGTCTTCAATTTCTCGAATAATAGCGCCAAGTCTATATTGGATTTTGTAACCCAAAATGATTTTTCTTGTATCCGCTTTTAGATACTCGTTCAAAAAGTTTTCTCATAAATATTGTCTGATTCAAAAACCTTAACAGTATCGGAAATCTTATCAATCTCCCCCCTGAAAACCTGAAAAGCTGTCAGCTTCCCCGTTTTTTCAACCATTTAAAAAATAGAGTTTTTATCGCATTGAAGTTCATAACAAGTCTATTGGGGTTTGATAATTCAGAGCCTTATGAGGCCGGTGAAAATTGTAATACGTCATGCCGTCATGGGGATGAAGCAGACTGAATAATTCATCGCCCCTTAAACTCCGGCTTGCGCTTTTCGATGAAGGCATTCATTCCCTCTTTCTGGTCTTCTGAGGCGAAGAGCATGTAGAAATTTTTCCGCTCGAAGAGCAAGCCCTCTTCCAGCGAGCCGCTGAATGACTGCAGCACGGCCTCCTTTCCCATGCGCACCGCGATGGGCGGCATCGCAGCGATTTCCTTTGCCAGCTTCACCGCTTCGCTCAGATATAATTCAACCGGAACCACCTTGTTTATCAATCCCCAGCGCAGCGCTTCTTCGGCAGAAATGAATTTGCCCGTGAGCACCATCTCCATGGCGCGCGCCTTGCCCACTGCGCGGGTGAGTCGCTGGGTGCCGCCTGCCCCCGGAATTACGCCAATCTTGATTTCAGGCTGCCCGAACTGCGCGGTTTCCGATGCCACAATCATATCGCACGTCATTGCCAGCTCACATCCGCCTCCCAAGGCGAAGCCCGACACTGCCGCGATAATGGGTTTTTTGGTTTTCCTGATTTGGTCCCACGTACTGAACTGGTCAATCAGCAGCATCTCGATAGCTGATTTGCCCGACATTTCCTTAATATCAGCGCCTGCTGCAAATGCCCGTTCATTGCCTGTAAGCACAATCACACGTACCTCGGCATCATCATCCAGGACTTTGAGGGCATCACGCAGCTCGAGCATAAGCTGGCGGTTCAGCGCATTCAATTCTTTGGGACGGTTGAAGCGGATGAGTGCGATATGCTTGTCATAGCGCGGCTCTGCGATAATGTTTTCAAACTGCATGGCAGATAGGGATTAATTCTGAAAATAATAATATTAAATAGTTTACAGTTTACGTTTTTTTAAATCCCGGAACGGAAAACCCGTAAACTTATTTATTATTTATACCACTATATTGATAATCTTTCCCGGCACGTAAATCACCTTCTTGGGCGGCTTGCCTTCGAGCCATTTCTTTACCACATCGGATGCCAGCACTTCTTCCTGCACTTTGCTTTGCTCCAAATCGAGCGGCAGCTCTATTTTCGTGCGCAGCTTGCCGTTGACGGAAACAGGATATTCAAAGGTGGTTTCCGCCAGGTACTTCTGATTGTACTCAGGATACGGCACCGCGGTCACTGAGCCTTTGTTGCCCAATGCTTCCCATAATTCTTCCGCCACGTGCGGGGCAAACGGAGCAAGCAGCACCACCAAATCCTTCAGCACCGTTTTCTTGCTGCACTTCAAATCCGTCAGCTCATTTACGCACACCATGAAGGTGCTGATGCAGGTGTTGAACGACAGCCGCTCGATGTCGTCACGGATTTTTTTAATCGTTTTGTGAAGTACCTTCAGTTCCCGCTCAGTAGCGGGCGCATCGGTAACGAGGAATTTGCTTTCATCATAAAACAACCGCCACAGCTTCCTCACAAATTTGAACACGCCATCAATGCCGTGCGTGTTCCACGGCTTGCTCTGCTCGATGGGACCCAGAAACATTTCATACATGCGGAAGGTGTCGGCACCGTATTGGGCGATAATCTCATCGGGGTTGACGACATTGAGTCTGGATTTGGACATCTTCTCAATCTCGGTTCCGCAAAGGTATTTTCCATCTTCGAGGATAAATTCCGCATCCTTATTTTCCGGACGCCATTTTTTGAAAGCCTCTATATCCAGCACATCATTTTTGACAAGGCTCACGTCCACATGCAGGGGGGTGACTTCATATCCGTCTTTCAGATTAAAAGAAACATATTTTTCACTGCCGCTGATGCGGTAAACAAATTTTGAGCTTCCCTGAATCATCCCCTGATTCACCAGGCGTTTAAACGGCTCCGGCTTGCTCACATATCCGCGGTCATATAAAAACTTCTGCCAGAAGCGGGCATACAGCAGATGCCCTACAGCGTGTTCGGTGCCGCCAATGTAGAGGTCAACATCCTGCCAGTATTGCTCGGCTTCTTTTGAGAGAAACTCCTTGTCATTGTGCGGGTCCATGTAGCGCAGGAAATACCAGGAGCTGCCCGCCCAGCCGGGCATGGTGGTGGGTTCATAGTTCCAGTTTTTCAGTTTCGCCAGGGGCGGCTCCCCGTCCGGGCTGGGCTTGAAATCATCCATCTGCGGCAGCAGCAGCGGCAGCTCGCTCTCATCAAGCGGGTAGGGAATATCATCTTTGTAATAGATGGGTATCGGCTCGCCCCAGTAGCGCTGGCGCCCGAAAATGGCATCGCGCAGACGGTATTGCACCATGCGCCTGCCTATGCCGCGCCTTTCGATTTCATTGATAATCGCCTCAATGGCATCCGCTACCTCCATGCCGTCAAGGAATCCGGAGTTAATGAGCTTACCCACCCTGTCTTCCCTGCCCGCTCCCGGATACATGCCTTTATCAATCACATCTATAATCGGCAGGTTGAAGTGCGTGGCGAAGGCATGGTCGCGCTCGTCATCCGAAGGCACCGCCATGATGGCACCGGTGCCGTAGCCCAGCAGCACATATTCGCTGATGAAGACGGGAATCTTCCTGCCGGTGAAGGGGTTGAGCGCCAGCGCGCCTGTGAAGGCGCCCGTCACCTTCTTCACCTCCGCCTGCCGCTCGCGCTCCGAGCGGGATTGAACATATTGCAGATATTCCGCCACTTGCTGCCGATGCTCCGGGGTGGTGATGATTTCTACCAGCGGATGCTCGGGCGCCAGCACCATGAAGGTGGCTCCGAAAATGGTATCGGGACGGGTGGTGTAGATTTCCAGTTGCACATTGTAATCCGGCAAATCGAAAAACACCAGGGCGCCTTCGGAGCGTCCAATCCAGTTGCGCTGCATCTCCTTCATGCTGTCGCTCCATGCGAGCGTATCCAAATCTTTCAGCAGTCGTTCGGCATAAGCGGTGATTCTCAAAAACCACTGGCGCATTTTCTTTTTCACCACCGGATAGCCGCCCCGCTCGGAGCGCCCGTCTTTCACCTCATCGTTCGCCAGCACAGTGCCCAGTTCGGGACACCAGTTCACCTCGGCATACGAGAGGTATGCCAGCCGGTAATTCATCAGGATTTCCTGCTGCTGCTTTTCGGAGAAATCGTTCCATTCGTCTTCCGAAAAAGCCGTGTCAAAATCGGTGGCGGCATCCACGTTCACGTTGCCTTCGCGGGCGAAGATTTTCACCAGTCCGTCAATGCTCTCAGCGCGGTCGGTTTTTTTATTGTACCATGATTTGAACAGCTGCAGGAAAATCCACTGCGTCCACTTGTAGTATTTGGGGTCGCAGGTTTGCACTTCGCGGCTCCAGTCGTAGCTGAAGCCCATGGCGCCAAGCTGCTCCTTGAAGCGTTTGATGTTTTCAGCAGTGGTCACAGCCGGATGCCTGCCGGTTTGAATGGCGTACTGCTCAGCCGGCAAGCCGAAGGCGTCAAAGCCCATGGGATGCAGCACGTTGCAGCCGCAGTGTTTCTTGTAGCGCGCGAAAATGTCGGAAGCAATGTAGCCGAGCGGATGCCCCACGTGCAAGCCGGAGCCGGAAGGGTAGGGGAACATGTCGAGCACATAATACTTGGGCTTCGAAGGGTCGCTTTCCACCTTGCAGGTGTTCTGCTCTTCCCAGCGCTGCTGCCATTTTTTTTCAATATCGGAAAACTTATATTCCATTGGTAAATTTCAGGATGCAAGGTTAGGCAATTTGGTGATGTGTTTGAAGCGCTGAAAAAGCCGCATTCCTTTCACGCTTTTACCAAAGAGGTTTAATATCTTCGCGGAAAGTTTTTCAGGAGGAGTCAGAATTCAATTAACCAGCAACAGCATGAAACCAATAACTATTGCAACAATCTTTACATTGCTTGTGCAGACGGTATTTGCGCAAAGCACATTTTCCCGTATTTACACCCTTTTACAAAGCAACTGCTCAGCATCGGGGTGCCATGGAGGTACGAATCCCCAGGTGTTTGATGTGTCAGGCACGCTGACGGATGTATACAATCGGATTGTGGGCGCCAATTGCGCCAATCCTGCAGCTGCAGCCAAAGGCTACAAACTGGTGGATCCCGGTTATCCTTACCGCAGCTTCCTGCTGAAAAAAATTGCACACGGTATCAGCGCTGACCTCCAGCTGGAACAGCCCGCTGAAGGCGTGCCCATGCCCAAGAACGCCCCCAAGCTGGCTGACAAGGACATCGAATTGGTGCGCCAATGGATACTGTTTGGCGCTCCCCAAAACGGTACGGTGGTGAATGTACAGACGATTGAAGATTTCTATAACGGGAAAGGCTTGGCGGTGATTGAAGCTCCCGCCCCGCCAGCCGAGGGCGAGGGTTTTCAGATTCACCATGGTCCCATCTTTTTAGCACCGGGCGAAGAACGGGAATATCTGCTGAAGTATGAGCTTCATCTGCCCGAAGCGGTGGAGGTAACGCGGCTTGAGGCGAAGATGAATCCGCAGTCGCACCATTTCATATTGTATAAATATTTTTCCGGTTCCGGTAGTAACGAGCCGGAAGGGCTCCAGCGCGTGGATGCGCTTATTGACCAGTTTAACATCCAGACCAGCGCCAGCATCATGGCTACCTGGCAATTTGACCGCGACCACGAGCTTCCTGCGGGCACGGCTTATTTCTGGGAGCCGAACACCATCCTGAACGTGAACCTGCACATTAAAAACTACAGCAATGATTCCGTGCTGCAATCCAACGGCTACATCAACGTATATACACAGCCGCAGGGCAGCGGAGCGGTGCAGATGTATTCCGATTTGATTTCGTATGGCGGCTTTAACCCCTTCGGGTTGTACATTGAAAATAACGCTATTGACACCACTTTCCGGATGGTGCACACCCTGCCGGGTAAAACTTATTATATCTGGATATTGCAGGCACACACTCACAGCCGCGGAAAAGATTATGACATCTTCCTGCGAAATCAAGACGGCACCAAAGGCGAGCAGGTGTATGAAGGATTTTACAATGCCGACTACACCTTCAACCAGGGATTTTTTGACTACGCCCATCCGCCCGTGCGCGAATTCAGCCCCATGCTTGCCGTTGACATGAACAACGGGCTTATCCACCAAGCCACTTACAACAACAGCGGACCGTCCCCCGTCAGCTTCGGGCTCACCACCGATGATGAGATGTTCATCACCTATATGCATTACACCACCGAACTGCCTACCGCAGTGAGCGAGGTGCGTGAAGCCGTCCTCCCGCTGAGCGTGTATCCGAATCCTGTTGCCGGACGATTCAACGTTGTTTATTCCTTGCCTGAAGATGCCATGGTGAAGCTGGAGCTATTCCATCTGCTTGGCGTCCGCGCAGCATTGCTGAAAAATGAACGCCAGACAAAAGGCGCCTACATGGAATATTTTACCTCTCATGATTTCAAACTACCACCGGGAATTTATTTCCTGCGCCTGTCAGCCGAGGGCAGAGAGGCAGTGCAGAAGATTATTTTGTCGCGGTAAAAGCAGGGAGAAAGGAAACAGGTAATAACCAAATTCTTTTCGTAGCTTAGAGGAGCATTATCATACGAATGAGCCTCAAACCCTTTCGCTATACCTTCGTGCTGAGCGGACTGATATTTGGTATCGTTTCGCTCACTTTTCATGGCATCTTTACATTTGCTTTGCCTGTCTATGCTTTTTTTATTGTACCCCTCATCGAGCAGCTTATACCTCCCAACGGACGCAACCTCAGCGATGACGAGGAAGAAGAGGCGCTGAACAACCCGCTGTATGATTACGTGCTGTATGCGATGGTTCCTATTTCGTATGCGTTTCTGGCTTATGGTATCGTTTCGCTGCAAGAACCAGGGCTTGCCGCCTATGAAATCTGCGGGAGAATATTCTCCATCGGGCTGGCGCTCGTATCAGCGGGAATCAACATCGGTCATGAGCTGGGGCACCGCTCTGCATGGCATGAACGGATGATGGCGAAGGCGCTGTTGCTGCCTTCCTTGCAGATGCACTTTATCATCGAGCACAACCGCGGGCATCACAAGCGCGTGGGTACCGATGATGACCCTGCCTCAGCCCGCTATGGCGAGTGGCTTTATTCCTTCTGGATTCGCTCATGGATAGGCGGCTATCTCTCGGCTTGGAAGCTGGAAAGCGAACGCCTGCACAGAAACCGGCAGCCCGTCATCTCCCTGCACAATGAAATGCTTCACTTTGAAATCATCCAGTTGCTCTATGTGGCATCCATTGCAGCCGTAGCGGGATGGCTCATAGCGCTGTACCTTGTGATGGCTGCCGTCATATCCAAGCTGCTGCTTGAAACCATCAACTACATTGAGCATTACGGTTTGACGAGAAGGAAAAACGAGCAGGGGTATGAGCGTGTGCAGCCCGTTCACTCCTGGAACTCAAACCACTGGATTGGCAGGGTGTTGCTGTTTGAATTGACGCGCCACTCCGACCATCATTACAAAGCTTCGCGCAAATATCAGGTGCTGCGGCATTATGAAGACGTACCGCAGATGCCCGCAGGCTATCCCGCGATGATACTGCTTGCATTCATCCCCCCCCTGTGGTTTTACGTGATGCACCGGCAGATACGGAATTTTCGCCAGGAAAATCCGGCAGCAGCGGCATTGGCGTAGAAAGTTTCTACATCACTGTAAATACTCCCGCAGTTTAGCGAAATGACATCCCCTCTTCTGCCGGGAGAAAAACTGATTTCCGGTTTCCGTTTTGAGGTGCTCCTCCCTTCGTTATCTGATTTATCCCAATTCTTAGTAGCTTTGCCGCCTTGTTAAAATCCCGCCTTGCAACAGAAAAGCTTATCGAAAGTTACAGTTGGGGGCATTCTCGTTACGCTTGGAATTGTTTTCGGTGACATCGGCACTTCTCCGCTATATGTGCTGAAGGCGATTGTGGGTTATGATGTTCCTATTTCCGAAGTGTATGTGTTCGGTGGTGTTTCTTGTATTTTCTGGACACTCACCCTTCAAACCACATTGAAATATGTTGTGCTCACCCTGCGGGCAGATAATAATGGGGAAGGGGGCATCTTTTCTCTGTATGCCCTTATCAGGGCAATCAGAAAAAAGCGCGCTTATATTGCTGCCATTGTCGGTGGCAGCGCCTTGCTGGCTGACGGCATCATCACTCCTTCCATATCCGTTTCATCAGCAATTGAAGGCTTGCGCTACTACAAAGCCGATATTCCAACGGTGCCGATAGTCATCCTTATATTGGTACTGCTTTTCATCTTTCAGCAGTTTGGCACCCGGAACATCGGCAGTTCTTTCGGTCCGATGATGACGATATGGTTTTTAATGCTTGCTGCATTAGGATTGCCTCAAATTATCGCTCAACCGGAAATTATCAAAGCCGTTTCTCCGTGGTACGCATACAATCTTCTCGTAAATGAGCCGGGGGGCTTCTGGGTGCTGGGCGCAGTGTTTCTTTGTACTACTGGGGCGGAGGCGCTCTATTCTGACCTGGGGCATTGTGGCAGGGGGAATATCCGCACGGCATGGGTGTTTGTGAAAATCTGCCTGCTGCTCAATTATTTTGGTCAGGGCGCATGGCTGCTGAATCATACCGGGCAGGTGCTCGGCTCGCGCAATCCTTTTTTTATGGTGATGCCGCAATGGTTTCTAATCATGGGCATCATTATCGCTACCAGCGCAACGATTATCGCCAGTCAGGCGATGATAACGGGCTCTTATACGCTGGTGACGGAAGCCATGCGGCTG
>DATLYB010000167.1:0-5385 GCA_035575215.1 Chitinophagales bacterium | reverse complement strand
TTCCTGTTCCAGCTGGTGGATGCGCTGTATTCGCGCACCGAAGGCGAATTCAAACGGGGCAACTTCCGCGTGAAAGGCGACACGGTGGATATCTTCCTGCCCTATGCCGACATCGCTTACCGTGTCACCTTCTTCGGTGATGAGATTGAAGAACTGCAAAGCTTCGACCCCGCATCGGGACGCAGACTCGAATCGTTTGACAACATCGCGATTTTTCCCGCCAATATGTACATGACTCCGCGCGATGAGTTTGAAGCCATGCTCGCGGAAATCCAGGATGAGCTGCACCAGCAGGTGGAGTATTTCAATTCCATCGGGAAGGAGGTGGAAGCCAGGCGCCTGACCGAGCGCGTAAATTTTGACATGGAGATGATGCGCGAGCTGGGATATTGTTCGGGCATAGAGAACTACTCCCGCTTTCTTGACCGCAGGCGGAAAGGCGAGCGCCCGTTTTGCCTGCTCGATTATTTTCCGGATGACTTCCTGATGGTGATTGACGAGAGCCACGTCACCGTTCCGCAAATCAACGGGATGTATGGTGGCGACCGCGCGCGCAAGCTGAATCTCGTTGAATACGGATTCAGGCTGCCGTCCGCATTGGACAATCGTCCTCTTAATTTCTCTGAATTCGAATCGCTGATTAACCAGGTGATTTTTGTCAGCGCCACGCCCGCTGATTATGAATTGGAACAGAGCGGAGGTGTAATTGTCGAACAGGTGGTGCGCCCCACCGGCTTGCTCGACCCGGTGATTGAAATTCGCCCCAGCATAAATCAGATTGATGATTTGCTTGATGAGGTGGATGAGCGCGTGAAAAAGCAGGAGCGTGTCCTGGTGACCACCCTCACCAAGCGCATGGCAGAAGAGCTTACAAAATATATGGCGCGCATTGACGTGCGCTGCAAATACATCCATTCGGAAGTGGAAACCCTGGAGCGCGTGGAAATTTTACGTGATTTGCGTCTGGGGAAGTTTGACGTGCTGGTTGGCGTGAACCTGCTTCGCGAAGGGCTCGATTTGCCTGAAGTTTCTCTCGTTGCGATTCTGGATGCGGACAAAGAAGGATTCCTGCGCTCGGAGCGTTCACTCACGCAGATTGCAGGCAGGGCAGCGCGCAACGCAAACGGCAGAGTAATTATGTATGCCGATACCGTTACCGAATCCATGAAGAAAACGATTGATGAAACAAACCGCAGGCGCGAGAAGCAGCTGCATTACAACGAGCAGCATCAGATAATTCCGCAGACCATCCGAAAGACCAAAGAGCAGATTCTGGGACAAACAGCCGTGCTTCAGATTAAGCAAAAAGAAGCGTTGGCTTATGTCGAGAAGGAAGAAGCGCTCAGCCTGGTGGCTGACCCGGTAGTGCAATACATGAACAAAGAACAGCTCGAAAAGCTGATTAACACCACCCGTAAAAAAATGGAGCAGGCTGCTAAAGATTTGGATTTCCTGCAGGCAGCCCGCTTCCGCGATGAGCTCTTTGAACTGCAGAAGATAATGAAGGAACGGGTGAAGCAGGAATAGTCGTCAGCTTAGCTTATTGACGTGAATCATCAGGCTGGATTTCAGATTGGCTGCTTTTTTCCAGTGGATTTGATTTCTGCGGGCGAGCTTGTCCACCATGGAAATCACTTCGGGAAGCAGTTTCTGGGCTTCCGTCTTATCGGTGGTTCCCCTCAGCCTGGTAATCAGGTTTCTTGTTGTTTTTCCGTAAAACCTGTTTTGTGCTCTCCTCTGAAGCGTTTGCCTGATTCGCTTTACCGCTGATTTGTGATGTGCCATGAATGCATGTTTTTAAGTAGCCGCAAAAATAAAAAAATTGTTGGCGGGAATATCACCACATCCGCTCCAAATCTTTCCGGACATACAGGTGCCCCCGTTCCGTGAAATAGCTGCCGCTGTTTTTTCTCTTTAGCTGAAGCACATCGCGGCTGCGCATCCGGTAAAGAAAAGCAAGCGGAGTAAGCAATAAAAAAAATACCAGCGACAAGAGCACCCGCGAGCTGATGTACCCCAGCCCTAAGGCGAGCCGCTCCCATCCCCATGTTATTTTCTGCGTCAGAAATTCAGAAAATACGCTGGCCAAGGCAACCCCTGCAGCAACATATAGAAAGACCGGGTTCTTCACCAGCAGGAAGATGACGAGAAATCCCGTTACAATGACAAGGACATCCTGATACGGATTTCTGTTTTTCTTCATCTCAATTTCAGCGGAACTGCCATCTTCAAATCAAAACAAAGTATATACAAAAGGAGCTGCCGCGCTGCCTCCGCCCACCACCAGCAACACGCCTACCAGGAGAAGCACAAGGATAATAGGCACGAGCCACCATTTTTTTCGTTCCATCAGGAACTGCCAGAATTCTTTAAGAAAGTCGCTCATTGAAAATCAGTTTAGTGATTGCTCTCAAAGAGAAGCAGCAAATTTAAGTAAATCAATCGGTTTATCAGTCCAGCACACTGCTGTACTCATTCTCAAACTTCCGTTTCGGCTGCTTTGATTTGTCAAACACGTAATTGCCCACCGCCAGAAAATCCATTTCAGTATTGAT
This sequence comes from Chitinophagales bacterium, assembly GCA_035575215.1. GTDB lineage: Bacteria > Bacteroidota > Bacteroidia > Chitinophagales > CAIOSU01 > DATLYB01. Next base: position 2,830 of record DATLYB010000167.1, on the reverse strand, counting down.
AAAGCAGCGATAGGCATCTTCCGGAGAGTTCACAATCGGCTCGCCCCGCACGTTGAAGCTGGTGTTAACGATAACACCGGCTCCTGTCAGTTCCTTGAATGCTGTCAGGAGCTTGTGAAACCTCGGGTTGGTGAGCCTGCTAACCGTTTGCACCCGCGCGCTGAAGTCAAGATGCGTGATGGCGGGCAGCGATGAACGGACATAATACAGCTTTTCGCGCAGGGGCAGCTCATGGTAATTTGCCGGAAGCTTCTGGCGCAGCTCTTTCCTTACTTCACCGATGAGGAGCATATAAGGGGATACCTGCGACAGTTCAAAGTATTTATCCGAGTCTTCTTCAAGCACCGCGGGGGCAAAGGGGCGGAAACTCTCGCGGTATTTAATTTTCAGATTCAGCCGTTTTTGCATCTCCGTATTGCGCGGGTCAGCCAGGATGCTGCGGTTGCCCAGCGCGCGGGGACCCCATTCCGACCGTCCCTGCACCCAGCCCACCACGTTTCCTTCGCTGATGATGCGGGCTACCGCATTGCACAGGGCATCTTCATCTTCATACCGGGTGAAAGGGGCGTCATATTTTCTTGATAGCAATTCAACTTCCTGCTCCGGATATTCCGGACCGAGGAAGGCGCCTTGCATCAGGTCGTAAGAAGGGGTGTAGGTTCTCGGCTGGTCCATATAAATATGCCAGGCGCTGTAAGCCGCTCCCAGCGCCCCTCCGGCATCGCCCGCTGCCGGCTGAATATAGATGTTTTTGAAAATGTTCTGCTTCAGCAGCTTGCCGTTTGCCACACAGTTAAGCGCCACTCCGCCTGCCATGCAGAGGTTTTCGCTGCCGGTAAGCGACTGGGCGTGATAAGCCATCTTAAACACGATATCTTCGGTTACTTGCTGAATGGCAAGCGCCAGGTCGCAGTAAGCCTGGGTGACTTCATCATCCGGCAGGCGTCTTTTTACTCCGAATAACTTTTCCCACGCATCGTCCTTAGCCATCGTCAATCCTACCGCATAGTTGAAATACCTTTGATTGAGCCAGACAGAGCCGTCATCACGAACGTCAATCAATTCGCGGCAGATAAGGTCGCGGTATTTTTTGACGCGCTGGGAAGCAGGATTTCCATAGGGTGCCAATCCCATCAGTTTGTATTCGCCTGAATTCACCCGAAAACCGACATAGTAAGTGAATGCCGAATAAAGCAAACCCACCGAATGGGGAAAATGGAGTTCCTTCAGGATTTTAATCTGGTTTTCTTTCCCGTGGCAGATGGAAGCCGTTGACCATTCGCCCACTCCGTCAATCGTAAGGATGGCCGCTTGCTTCAAATTAGAAGGATAGAAGGCGCTGGCAGCATGTGACAGGTGATGCTCCGGGAAAAGCAGCTTGATTTTCTTTTTGTCATAAAGCTGTATTTCCAGTAGTTCATCAAGAATCAATTTTCTTAAAAAAAGTTTTTCCTTCACCCACACCGGCATGGAGGTGATGAATGACTTAACGCCTTTCGGGGCAAAGCCGTAGTATGTTTCGAGTAATCGCTCGAATTTCAGGAAAGGCTTGTCGTAGAATGCGACAGCATCCAGGTTATCTATGCTTTTTCCGCTTTGCTTCAGGCAGAATTCAATTGCATGCTTCGGAAACCCTGCATCATGCTTCTTGCGGGTGAACCGCTCTTCATGAGCCGCAGCGATGATTTCACCATCTTTCAGAATGGCGGCAGCAGCGTCATGATAATATGCGGAGATGCCGAGAATATACATGGGGGCTAAAGATAACTCCTGTCAGACGTGAGACAACTTTTTCGGGGATTTCAAAAGCAGGGAAACATTATGCTAATTGTCCTTCTTTTTCTTTAATCAGATTCAGCGCGCTGCCCGCCTTGAACCATTCAATCTGCTGCTCATTGAACGAATGACTGGCTTTGATTTCCTCTGTGGAGCCATCTTTGTGGTGCAGAACAATGGTAAGCGGCACACCGGGTTTGAAGTTCGTCAAGCCAAGGATGTCAATTGTGTCATCCTCCTGTATTTTATCATAGTCGGCAGGATTGGCAAACGTGAGCGCCAGCATCCCCTGCTTCTTCAGATTGGTTTCATGAATGCGTGCGAAGGAGCGAACCAGAATCGCGCGTCCTCCCAAAAAGCGCGGCTGCATGGCGGCATGTTCACGGGACGAGCCTTCGCCATAATTTTCATCGCCCACCACAATCCAGCCGATGTTATTTGCCTTGTAGGCGCGCGCCACTTTCGGCACTTCATCATATTGCCCTGTGAGCTGATTTTTCACCGAATTGGTTTTATCGTTGAAATAATTCATTGCTCCGGTTAGCGTGTTGTTGGAAATATTATCGAGATGGCCGCGGTATTTCAGCCACGGTCCAGCCATGGAAATATGGTCGGTAGTGCATTTGCCTTTCACTTTGATAAGCAGTTTCAGTCCCTTCAAGTCAGTGCCTTCCCAGGGTTTGAAGGGTTCAAGAATTTGCAGGCGGTCAGATTTGGGATCAACGAGCACGTTCACTTTGCTGCCGTCAGCAGCCGGAGGCTGATAGCCGGGGTCTTTCACTTCGAAACCTTTAGCAGGAAGTTCAATGCCTTTTGGTTCATCCAGTTTTACTTTTTCACCCTTGTCATTGGTAAGTGCGTCAGTGATGGGATTGAAGGTTAAATCACCAGCAAGAGCAAAGGCAGTCACGATTTCAGGAGAGGCAACAAAGGCATGGGTATTGGGATTGCCGTCATTGCGCTTGGCAAAGTTGCGGTTGAACGAAGTGAGAATGGAGTTGGGATTTTCGGGGGTGGCATTGTGCCGCTTCCATTGCCCGATGCAGGGTCCGCA
>DATLYB010000166.1:0-14780 GCA_035575215.1 Chitinophagales bacterium | reverse complement strand
AACAGAGCTGCGCTTTTCGGAAAAAAAATCTCCGTCAAAAGAAATTGAACTGGCGTTCTTTTTCGAAGGGAAGCCGCAGCCGGCTTTCGAACAAAAAATCAAAAGCTATTTTTCAAGCCTTGTAAAAGAACTCCCCTTTCTCCGAAAACTTCAATTTGAAATTCATTCAAAAAACAGTTTCCCCCATTCGGCAGGCATAGCGTCATCGGCATCAGGCATGAGCGCTCTTGCCCTTTGCCTTTGCAGCCTGGAAGAACGGGTGAAAGGCAAAGCCGCAAAGCCGGATGACTTCTTTCGCAGAGCTTCGCATCTGGCAAGGCTTGGTTCCGGCAGCGCTGCCCGGTCAGTGTTTGGCGGCTACGTCACGTGGGGGAAAATTAAAGGCGTCTCCAATAGCAGCGATAAGTATGCAACGCCCTTTAAGGGGAAGGTGAACGCTGTCTTTCAGAACTTTCATGACGATATTTTAGTGGTCAGCACCGAGCAAAAATCTGTCTCCAGCAGGGCGGGTCATGAACTGATGAACAGGCATCCTTTTTCCGCATGCCGCTACCGGCAGGCGTCAGAAAATCTAAAATCCCTCATGGGTGCATTGGCAAAAGGCGATGTTCATCAGTTCTGTGACATAGTGGAGAATGAAGCCCTCACCCTTCATGCCTTGATGCTTCAGTCAACTCCGCCCGTGATTCTGATGCAAGCCGGTACGCTCGGCATTATCAAAAAGGTGAGAGCTTTCCGCGAAGAAACCGGCTTGCCCTTATGCTTTACGATTGATGCGGGACCTAATGTGCATTTGCTTTATCCGGATGCCGTTAAAATTGACGTCAATCAATTTATTCAGCGTGAACTAATCGTATCTTGCGAGCGCAATCAATTCATCGCTGACTGCATCGGAAAAGGACCCGAAAAACTAAACCCATGAGCAAAGCATCCAAGGCGCCTTCTTACCACTCCAAGATTCTTCTGTTTGGCGAATACGGCATCATTCAGAATTCAATGGGACTTTCCATTCCCTTCAACTCATACAAAGGGAAAATGGCATTCCCGCATGAAGGGAAACCTTCGCACAAAGCTGAAAACTCAAACAAAGCCCTTAAGGAATATCTTGCCTACCTCAAGAATCTGCAAAAGGAAGGCAAGCTGCTTGCACAGATTGACCTCGTCCGCTTTGAAAAAGACTTGAATAAGGGATTGTATTTTGACTCGGATATTCCGCAGGGATTTGGCGTGGGCAGTTCGGGAGCATTGGTGGCTGCCGTTTACGACAATTACGCCATCGGCAAATTTGAGCGCCACACCATTAAAAGCAGTGACATTCTGCAACTGAAGGAAATTTTCGGGCAGATGGAGTCGCATTTTCACGGAAGAAGTTCAGGAATGGACCCGCTGATTTGCTACCTGAACCTGCCGGTGCTGATTCAATCGAAAACAAACATCGGCACCGTTGCCCTGCCCGAAGAGCACAAGGAGGGTAAGGGTGCTATTTTCCTGATTGACACCGGCATGCCGGGACGCACCCGCCCGCTGGTGCAATGGTTTCTGGAGAAATGCAAGTCAAAAGCTTTCCTCAAGACCTTTCATGAGCATTACGTTCCCTATAATGACCAATGCATCCGTGATTTTCTGAAAGGGGAAACCAAAGACCTTTTTTACAACTTGTATCACATCTCGAAGTTCATGCTTGAAAACCTGCACCCGATGATTCCCAAGCTGTTCAGGAAAGTGTGGGAAAAGGGGCTGGAAACAAAAGCCTATTACCTGAAGCTGTGCGGCTCAGGCGGAGGCGGATTCCTCCTCGGCTTCACCGAAAACCTTGAGCTTGCCAAAGAATATCTCCGCGACCACCAAATTAAGGTGATACACAAGTTTTAACCCCCACGTCAATAGTTCAGCTTTTCCAGCCTTAGCGAGAGTTTCTTTTCTTTTTTGGAATATTTTCTACGCTGTGTCTTCCTTGTTGACGGGAATGTGATATGCCTTTTTATTTTGTGGTAATTGTTTTTGGGGTAAAAACCTCATACGTATATGCCACACCCTTTTTTATACTTTGACTTCCATATGAGCCTCTTTGCATTCCACCTTTTGCATCCTTATCGGCTACCAATAATACAAATGGACATTTTAATTCAGCGGCTTCTCTTAGCAATTTTTCATTTGCTCTGCGATCCGAGCCGGCTGCACTAACATAACCTGAAAAAAATCCCTTTGTCTTCCCCAAAACGTCTTGCACTTTTTTTAGACCAACGGCTTCATCCGGATCATATAAAAGAATTACATTTTCCCAATCGTTCTCTCCGTGTACTTCATATCTTTCAGAGATTTCTTGTGTCCTGCCACTTCTGAAAACAATCCTCTCAATTGCATATTTTGACACCACTAGCGTAGCATTTTCATTAGGGTAATTATACTCAACTGTCTTTTCATTTACTCTTTTCACATCTACTTTTGCAACCTCGCCAGAATGAAAATAAATTTCATCAATATCCTGGGCTAACAGTGAAAATGACCTTAATAACATTGAAATTAAGATTAAGTTTTTCATGGCTTAATTTTTTGAATGTTGACGCCTACTCTTTTTGCATTCTGCAGGCTTTTCGGCAATTCCACCCTTGAATTTAATTGATTTAATTTAATTAATTGATTTAATTTAATTAACCACACGTCTATACCTCTCGCTCTTTAAGGTGGGCTAATGTAAGAAATGTTTTTGAAAAAATGTTGGGGAAATTTTTTATGATATTATATTCGTCATTCCAAAGGGGGCTAAGTCCCATTTTGAGGTGCTGGAAAAATTCTCAAGCTATGTTTTAACGGGAAGTACGCGGATAATTTGTGTCACCCCTTCGGGGTTTCTGTTGTCACCAAAACTTTACTGAACCCCGAAGGGGTGCAATTATTATAGTAAATGATAGTTGAATAACCATGAAATCCCGAAGGGATGACATAAATCTGAATGCAGGGAAGAAAATCCGGCAGATTATCAGGATGCTTTGATTTCCGTGCAGCAATTAAAAAAGCCAGGTCTGGCGCCTCAAAATAGAACTTATCCCCCGAAGCCATGAACAAAACCATCCGTTTCTGCGAAAGCACCGGTTTTTACACCGTTAATTCCCCAACCCCCAACCCGCAACACCCAGCCCTCATCCTCATTCACGGCTTTTGCGAGGACGGCTCGGTGTGGGATATTTTCAGAGAAAATCTGAGCAGACGCTTTCAGGTAATCGTTCCCGACCTGCCCGGCTACAGGAATTCGTCAATGACCAAACAGGAATTGACGATGGAATGGCTCGCTGATTACATCAAAGCCATCATTGACAAGGAAAAAATTCAGCAGCCCGTTATCATCGGTCATTCGATGGGCGGATATATTGCGCTTGCGCTGGCAGAGAAATTTCCTGACGTGCCGGGAAAAATCGGGTTGTTTCACTCCCACTGCTTTGCCGATGATGACGAAAAAAAGAAAAACCGCCAGAAGGCTATGGAGTTCGTCATGAAAAACGGAACAGCCGATTTTGTGAATGAATTGTACGACAAGCTGTTTGGGGAAAAGTTTTTGAAGCAAAATAAAGAAGCTGTTGACAAGCTGAAAGCCGCGGCAAAAAAATATCCGGCTGAAACCATCGCAGCAAATCTGAAAGCCATGATGAACCGCCCCGATCGTGCGCACGTGCTGAAGTCATTCAGACGCCCGGTGCTATTTATTCTCGGCAAACAGGATAATGCGATTCCTTACACCAAAAGCCTTGAACAGTGCAGCTTTCCTGAGATTTCGGAAGTGCATATTCTGGATGACGCGGGCCACATGGGAATGCTTGAAGCGCCTAAGAAAACTTTAGAGATGGTGCGGGAATTTGTTAATTTGAACCTGATTATCCGTGACACGGTTTGAAACCGTCCTGCGGTTTTTGCAAATCAATTTATATGCGCGCGCGTTGGGTTTTTCCGCTCTCAGGTCTTCTGCTGGTGCTTTTGCCGATGGTTTCCTTTGCCGCCCATATTGTTGGCGGTGAAATGTACTATGAGTGTCTGGGAAATAACACCTACCGTATCACGCTGAAGATTTACCGTGACTGTTATTCGTTCGGTCAGAACGTGGCATGGTTTGATAATCCGGCTTACATAGGCATTTATACTGCTGATGGGAATTTGTTTTCTGAACAACAGGTATATCTCACGCTGGGACCCGACACGATACCGCCTGAAACCCGCAACCCGTGCCTGCAGGCGCCCGCGAATGTGTGCGTGGAAGAAGGTGTTTACGAATTCACCATTTACCTGCCTCCAGCTTCCGGAGGATACGACATTGTTTATGTGCGCTGCTGCCGCAATGCCACGGTTCAGAATATCTTCACTCCGAATGCGGTGGGCGCCACCTACTCGGCACACATTCCCGACCCTGGTGTGGCATCCTGCAATAGCAGTCCGTACTTCTCTGATTTTCCGCCTATTGTGATTTGCGCCAATGCACCTATCAATTTTGACCACTCTGCCGTTGACGCAGATGGCGACAGCCTGGTGTATTCGCTTTGCACGCCTTATGATGGCGCTGACTCCCTCACGCCTCAGCCTTATCCGGCAGACATCTTGCTGCCTTTTGGGAATGTCATTTGGCGCAGCCCGTACAGTGCAGCTAATCCGCTCGATGCATCTCCTGCAGTGACTCTTGATGCCCGGACGGGTTTCCTGACGGGTACGCCCACCCGCCTCGGTCAATATGTAGTGGGCGTGTGCGTGCGTGAGTACCGCAACGGGGTGCTGATTGGCGAAACGAAGCGCGATTTTCAATTCAACGTGGTGCAATGCGGAACCAATGTGCAGGCGCGAATCCCGGTGGTGGATACCGCAGGCGCAGCCGCCACCAACACGGCAGGGGTTTTCATTTACCAATGCCAGGGGCTTTTTGTGCAGTTCATCAACCACAGCATTAACGGCACTTATTACCGCTGGGACTTTGGCGACCCCACTACCAACGCTGACACCTCGCTGCTGTTCCAGCCGGCATACACATATCCTGATTCGGGAGTTTACATTGTCCGGCTCATCGTGAACCCGGGATACTTTTGTGCGGATACCACTGCCGTTATTGTAAAAATCTATCCCACATTCCAAGCTGATTTTGATTTCGTGGCAGGATGCGCCAACCTGCCGGTGACGTTTTCCGACAGGAGCATAACCACGTATGGAACCATCAACTCGTGGTCGTGGAATTTTGGTGACGGCATCGCGAGCACAACGCAGCATCCGAATCACCTGTATCAGCAAGACGGAAACTTTGCAGTGACACTTTTTGCTACGAACACCAAGGGATGCAGCGACTCGCAGACAAAGACCGTCACCGTTCATCCGATGCCCCAAGGCGATTTCAGTTTTACGCCTGTGTGCATCAACACTCCGGTTACCTTCACCGACCTCACTACCATTTCATCCGGAACTATCTCCTCGCGTTCGTGGCTGTTCAATAACAATCCCTTCGACTCGTCAGCCACTTTCACACAAACGTTCACCAACCTGATGACCTTCGACCTTACGCTTATTTCCTCTTCCGCTTTCGGCTGCACAGATACCGTTACAAAAACAATTACCGTTCACCCCCTGCCGGTTGCGGTGGCGCGGGAAGATACCTCCCTTTGCGTGGGCGAAAGCGTAAGACTCATGGCTTCGGGCGGAACAGCTTATCAGTGGCAGCCCGCAACGGGGTTGAGTTCGGCAACAGTGGCTAATCCTCTGGCAACCCCGGCAATCTCTACATTATATATCGTCACCGTCACCGACACCAATCAATGCGTTGATAAGGATTCGGTGAATATCACGGTTAACCCTCTACCTGAGACTTATGCCGGAGAAGATACTTACATCTGCGAAGGAAGCATGCTCCAGTTGAACGGCTCAGGCGGAATCTCATTCCTCTGGTCGCCCGGAAATTTGGTCAGTGATTCCACGCTGCCGAATCCGACCACTTCTCCACCGGACACCACCACGTTCGTTTTGACAACATACAATATTTTCGGATGCCGCAATTATGATTCGTTGACGATTGCCGTACAGCATCCCATCACCCTGTCGGTTTCTCCTGCGCAGGATTTATGCGAGGGGAATTCAGTAACCCTTTCCGCAGCGGGCGGATTGTATTACACGTGGTCGCCTGCTGGCGGTTTGCCCGGCATTCACAGCTCTGATTACACTATCACCACCGAAGTTTCGACAAGGTATTCCGTCACCGTTTCCAATGATTGCTTCAGCGACACAGGGTACGTTGATGTTACCGTGCGTCCCCTGCCCGATGTTGATGCCGGAAAAGACACCAGCCTGGTTCGCGATGAATTTGTCACGCTAAGCGGCAGGGCAACAGGCATTACGCATTTCTGGACTCCGCCAGAGGGGCTTGAAAATCCCAACTCGCTGACAACCCTCGCCAGCCCCTTCAACACCACTGATTATGTGCTGCACGCCATCAGCGCATACAACTGCGAAGCCACCGACACCATGCGCGTGAGCGTCACGGTGGTGAATCTCATTGCCATTCCTACCGCGTTCTCGCCAAACTCTGACGGCACAAATGATATTTACCGCATCGTCAAGACATTGAACATCGAACGGCTTTTTTTCTTCAAAATCTACAACCGCTGGGGGCAGTGCATCTTCGAAACCAATGACATCCGGCAAGGGTGGGACGGCACCGTTTATGGAGAACCCCAGGACATTGGCGTTTACGCCTTTATCATCAAAGCCTTTAACCGTGACGGAGAAATTATCATCAAAGAGGGAAATGTAACGCTGGTCAGATAAGGACAGTTTTCAGGTTCGGGTTTCGGGTTTAGAGTTTTCAGGTTTCCAGCTGAAGAACGCCACCAACTGAAAACTTTCATTATTTTTATGTAGTTAGATGGAGGTTAGCGTCATGAGCCATCCTTATAAAATCAACATTTTCAATTCATTTGTCTTCATGTCATGCGGGCTGGTTGGGTTCGTTCTTCATTATGTTAAACTGGGCGACTATGAGCAAACGGCTCTCATCCCGTTTGTGCTGGGGGTGCTGTTGCTGGTGATGACCCCCGGTATGAAAAGCGGCATTGCGATTATCCGCAAGACAGTGATAGTGCTGACATTTATTTTCGGGGTGGTCGTGCTGGTGATGCTTGTCAGGAATATGGGAAATGACGAAGCTTCCGCACGGAAAATGATACTCCTTGCCATCATCGCCCTCAGCAGCTTCTACAGCTTCGGAATTTATCTCAATAACTGGATGGAGGAAAGAAGGAGGCGTTAATCTGCCCTGCGATGAATCAGATACCGGGTATCCTTGGCGGCTGTTTTCATCAATTCGGGTGGGGAGATTATCGGCTGATTACACTGACAGTTTTATTATTCAGTTGCAAACAAAATCACCGACCGGCACCAGCCCCGACACCTGAAGGCAAACTGATTTACAAGCAATACTGTGTGTCATGTCATGGGGCTGACGGCACGATGGGAGCAAATGGAGCATCTAACCTTGCCGTGTCCGCATTATCTGAAGAAGAAACTATTGCAATCATCTCCCATGGGCGGAAAGTAATGACTCCGTTCAAAGAAATTCTGACTGAAGATGAAATCAAGGCGGTGGCGAAATATGTGATGACGATGAGAAAGGGCAGCAGTCTAAATAAATAAGGGGAATTATTTCTGCGCCTCCCTTACGTTTTCTGCGGCTTCTTTTTTGCAGCGGGGAACAGCACGTTATTGAGGATGAGGCGGTAGCCGGGCGAGTTGGGATGCAGGCTGAGGTCGGTGGGCGGGTCTCCAACGAAGTGCTGATAATCCTCCGGATCGTGACCTCCATAGAACGTCCACGTGCCCAAGCCGTACTCGCCATGGATGTATCGCGCTTCGTTAGCTGATTTATTTTCGCCCATCACCAGTACGCTTGATTTAATCACCTCATTGCGGAAGGCGGTGGTTTGCCCCATGAAGCCCTTGATGGTGCGCGTATGGTCTTGAGTGAGCATGGTGGGAACAGGGTCCCATTTTGCGGAAAATTCAAACAGGGTGAAATAGTCAATGCTGGGCGGCACAGTTCTGGGCACAGGCACATCGATGTTGGCGAATTCATATTGATAGGGGTTCATCTCCAGCTTGAAATTCTCAAAGGCAAAGGTTTTTGAATAATCCAGCTTTTGCTGTGCCTGCGGATCGGGGGCATCGCCATCGAACATATAGTCGCAGATGTCAACGCCTTCGGCTGCCAGCGCGATGTCATACGAATCGGTTGCCGAGCACATGGCGAACATGAATCCTCCGCCCACCACATAGTCACGGATTTTCTGCGCCACAGCGAGCTTGAGCTGCGACACCTTGGCGAAACCCAGCTTGGCGGCATCCTCCTCGGCATCCCGCACCTGTTCCTGATACCATTGCTGGTTGCGGTATTGTCCGTAGAATTTTCCATACTGCCCGGTGAAATCTTCATGATGCAGATGCAGCCAGTCATATTTAGGCAACATGCCCGTGAGCACCTCTTCATCATAAATCACATCGTAGGGAATTTCAGCATACGTAAGCACCAGCGTGACGGCATCATCCCACGGCTGGTTGTAAGGCGGGGCATACACGGCAATCTTAGGCGCCTTCTCCATCTTCACAATGTCCATGTTCACTTCGGGATTGGCGATGTCGTTCATTATTTTGGTGTATTGCCCGTCAGCCAGCACCTCATAAGACACTCCGCGAATCTGGCACTCCTGCTCCAGCAGGTCGGCATGCTTAAAGGCAAAGCTGCCTCCGCGGTAGTTGAGCATCCAGTCAACATCCACTCCATGCTGCAGCACCCAGTAGGCAACGCCATACGCTTTGAGATGATTCTTCTGGTCGGGGTCCATCGGGATTAGGATATAAGCTGCGCGCACCGGCAGCATAAATCCAAGAGAGGCGATTATAATGTAAGCGATGGATTTCATTACAGCGGTAAACGATGATTGTTTTGGAAAATTACGAGAAAATGGAGTGAGTGTTTAGGATTGCACGAATAGGTTACGCCTTTTCGACAACAATAGCGCTGGCGCCTCCTCCCCCGTTACAGATGCCCGCGCAGCCATACCTGCCCCCTTTTCGTTGAAGGGCTGAAATCAGCGCCATGGTGATGCGCGTGCCGCTCATGCCCACCGGATGACCCAGCGCCACGGCACCGCCATACACATTGACACGTTCCGGATTCAACTGCATTTCCCTGATGTTGGCAAGAACCACTACGGAGAACGCTTCGTTGATTTCGAAGAAATCAATATCCGGTATTTTCAGGCCGGCTTTACGCAGCGCCTTGGGCATTGCCTTCGAAGGTGTGGTGGTGAACATTTCCGGCTCCTGCGAGGCATCGGCATACGATAGGATTTTTGCCAGCGCCTTCAAGCCCAGCGCCTTCACCCGCTCTCCGCTCATCAGCACCACCGCAGCGGCTCCATCGTTGATTTTGGAGGCGTTGGCAGCCGTAATGGTTCCTGCCTTGTCAAAAGCGGGCTTGAGTGTCGGTATCTTGTCAGGAGCAAACTTTTTAAACTCCTCATCATAACTCACAATGGTGGTTTCTTTTTTACCAGCAATCTCCACGCTCACCAATTCATCGCTGAAAGCATCTTCCTGATAAGCTTTTTGCGCACGCAGGTACGATTGAACGGCATAGGCGTCCTGGTCTTCGCGCGTGAAGGAATATTTTTTTGCGCACACCTCGCCCGCATTGCCCATCATATAGCCTTTGTAAGGGTCTTGCAGCGCATCGCGCACCACCGCATCCAGCAGCACACCGTTGCCATAGCCATAGCCATACCGCGCTTTGTCAATCATGAACGGGGCGCGCGACATGCTTTCCATACCACCGGCAACCACCACATCATTGTCACCGGTCATGATAGTCTGCGCCCCAACCATAATTGCCTTCATCCCCGAAGCGCACACTTTGTTGATGGTAGTGGTTGGAATCTGCGGAGAGAGCCCAGCGGCAATGATTGCCTGCGTGGCAGGCGCCTGCCCCAGGTTGGCGCTAATCACGTTGCCCATGAACACTTCATCTATCTGGTCGGATTTCAGATTGGCTCGTTGAACGGCATTTTTTATGGCAATTGCGCCCAGCTCAATGGCACTCAGGGATGACAAGGTGCCTCCAAAGCTGCCTATCGGAGTTCGCGCCATGGAAACAATGAATACTTCACGCATGATTAAAAATTTTTCACGTGCACAAAGTTAAAAGAACAACGCAATTAGCCGGGACAGGGTTCAAATCATGCATTTACCAACAACCGAGGTGATTGCGACTGTGAAAGTTATAGCAGCAGTCCTTCATTGCCCATGTAAAAGTCTATCTTTAGCCAGCAATTGTCATTTGCATTGAACCGCGTTTTCGTCACCATTGTCAACCGGCACCAGGACATCCTACGTTACATCATTATTCTCGGCTCCACCCTGGTTATTTCTTTTTTCTTTCCCAAGTCCGGCATTTTCAAATATGATTTTGAGATTGGCAAGCCGTGGAAATATGACAACCTGATTGCCCCGCTTGATATCGGCATCCTTAAAACAGAGCAGCAGATTATGGAAGAAAAGGAGTGGCTGCTGGAAGGATTCTCGCCTTATTACCGCCTTGACCTCAATGTTGCCGAATCGCAGAAAAAAAAATTTATTGAAGCCTTCCACCAAAAACTTCCCGAAGTGCGGCAGCAGTCAGCCGATATTGATTCGCTGGAAAACTTACAGCTTGGGTTGAGCATCCTCGACACCATTTTTTCAACAGGGATTATCAGTCTTATTGACGAGCACAAATCATTTCCGCCCTCAAAGGAAATTGCCGTTCTCACCCAAGATAATACTGCCGATAAGAAACCGCTCAGCGAGCTGTTCAGCATCAAGCGCGCATTTGATTTCGCCAAGGACAGTCTGAAAGCTGCCAGCCGCGATGCGCTCGGCTTCATGCTTCCGCTGATTGAGCGTGCGCTTGCCTACAATGTTTTTTATGATGATGCCACCACCAAAAAATTTCAGGACGAGTTGTTTGACAATATCTCCCTCACGCGGGGCATCGTGCAGCAGGGCGAACTGATTATCGCCAAGGGGGCTATCGTTACGCCTGAAAAATATCAAATGCTGGTTTCATTCCGCGAAGAATACGAAGGAAACGTGTTCGGGATGAAGAAAGCACAAATCATCTATTTCGGGAATTTCCTGCTCACCCTCATCGTGCTGACGATTCTTGCCGTGCTGCTGAAAGTTTTTTCCCGCGAAGTGTGGGAGAGCAACCGGAAGCATCTGCTGGTTTACTTTCTCATCACGGTGATGATTGTACTCATCAGCACGCTGGTGGACACGGACCTACCGATTTTATACGCCATCCCGGTGTGCATCGTGCCGATTGTGCTGCGCACTTTTTTCGGCACTACCCTGGCGCTGCATGCGCACATCGCCCTGGTACTGCTGAGCAGCTTCATCGTGCCTGACGGAATTCAGTTTGCTTTCCTGCAGTTTATTGCGGGCATGGTCGCCATCTTATCCAATGTGCGTTCCTATTATTGGTCGCAGTTTTTCCTGTCAAACGGGTTTATTCTCCTCACTTACCTGCTCGGCTATTTCGCACTTGCCGTCATGCAGGAAGGGACGTTTCATGACATCAATTTCGCCAACTTCGGATGGCTGGGGCTGAACGTCCTGCTGACGCTGCTTGCTTATCCGCTGGTGCCGCTGCTGGAGAAAGGGTTCGGATTTGTTTCCGACATCACCCTGCTGGAGTTGTCTGACATCAACAAGCCGCTGCTGAAAGAGCTGTCCATCAAAGCGCCCGGCACCTTTCAGCACTCGCTGCAGGTGTCTTACCTGGCAGAAGCTGCCGCATCGGAAATCGGAGCCAACACCCTGCTGGTGAAGGCAGGCGCTCTGTATCACGATATCGGAAAAATGAACAATCCGCTTTATTTTATCGAAAATCAGCATCCAGACATCAACCCGCATGACGAACTCACATTTGAAGAGAGCGCGAAAATCATCATCGGTCACGTGAAAGAGGGGGTGCACATGGCGAAGAAATACAAACTGCCCGATGTTATCATAGATTTCATCCGCACGCATCACGGCACCACCGTAGTGCAGTATTTCTACCATTCCTTTCTGAAAAATTTTCCGCAGGAAGAAGCTGATATTGAAGATTTCCGCTACCCCGGACCGCTGCCTTATTCAAAGGAAACCGCCATCGTGATGATGGCTGATTCATCAGAGGCGGCATCGCGCAGCCTGCGTAACCCCTCCAGCAGCGAGATGGAGAATCTGGTTGAAAACATCATCAATTCCAAAATCAAAGAAAATCAATTGGTGAACAGCAACATCACGTTCAAGGAAATCACGCTGATAAAAAAGGTTTTCAAAAAGATGCTCAACAGCATTCATCACGCGAGGATTGCATACCCGGAAAGTAATGAATAACTTTAGCCGCTTAAAATAAAACTTCAATCATCCGAAAATGAACAACCCAATCCGGTTCTTTTTTCTGGCGGTTTCTGCCATGTTTCTCAGCTCGTGCGGATACAACAACATGGTATCAAAGGAAGAAGCCGTCACTGCGCAATGGGCAAACGTTGAAAGCGCGTATCAGCGCAGAGCCGACCTCATCCCCAACCTGGTGAACACCGTAAAGGGCGTTGCCAGCTTTGAGCAGACGACCCTGACCGCAGTGGTGGAGGCGCGCGCCAAAGCCACCAGCGTGCAGGTGGATGCTAAAAATCTATCCCCCGAGCAAATCAAGCAGTTTCAGGAAGCGCAGGGACAGCTTTCTTCGGCATTGTCGCGGTTGCTGGTTACGGTTGAACAATATCCCGAATTGAAAGCGACACAAAACTTCCTTGAGTTTCAGGCGCAATTGGAAGGCACCGAAAACCGCATCAACGTAGAGCGCAGGAAGTTCAACGAAGCCGCTCAGGATTACAACGCCTACATCCGCAAGTTTCCGATGGTGATGTATTCGGGATTGCTTGGCTTTAGAAAGAAGGGATATTTCGAAGCGGAAGCCGGAACGGAGAAAGCGCCCGAAGTGAAGTTTTGAAATGAGAGCACAGAGGTCCAAATAACTCCCCAACTGCTGCTGCCAACAGCCAAGTATTCAAAATTATGCCTTCAGCTAAAACACTGCTCACTAAACAGCAACGGGAACAAATCGTCAAATCCATTCAGCGCGCTGAGGAAGGGACGACCGGAGAGATTCGCGTGCATATCGAAGATTCCACGAGCAAGGACCCGCTGCTGCGGGCAGAAGAAGTTTTTCTGAAACTCGGAATGCAAAAAACAAAAGAACGCACCGCAGTGTTGATTTATGTGGCAGTGAAAGATCATCAACTTGCGATTATCGGTGACAAGGGAATTCATGACGTGGTGGGAAATGATTTCTGGGAAGCGGAAAAGGAAATTCTGCTGGAATATTTCAGGAAAGGCAGTTACGCAGAAGGGCTGGTGAGAGTCATCGGACTGGTGGGCGAGCAGTTGAAGCAATTTTTTCCGCTGAAACAGGGAGATGAGAATGAATTACCTGACGAACTTTCAGTCAAATGAAGACTGCCGACTTCATAAAAAAAATGCCAGGTGCATTTGCTTTTTGCCTTTTGTCATATGGCTTTTTTATTTTCTTAACCGTCACTGCCGCTAATCAAGATTTCCCCCCCCAGCCTTCCCCTCCCCGGCTGGTGAATGATTTTGCCGGCTTTCTTTCTGCCGATGAAAGAACGCGGCTGGAAAATAAGCTGGTCGCCTTTGACGACAGCACCTCCACGCAAATCACCATCATTACCGTTACTTCGATTGACGGCTATGATATTGATGATTATAACGCGCGGCTGGGCGAATTGTGGGGCGTAGGAAGAAAAGGGAAAGACAATGGAGTGGTGATTCTCGCTGCAAAAGAAGAAAGGGAAGTTTCCATCGCAACGGGATATGGAATGGAAGAAATCATCCCGGATGCCGTTGCGAAGAGAATTATCGAAAACAACATTATCCCTCATTTCAGGGAGGGAAATTTCTACCTCGGGTTTAACGAGGCCACCGATGTGATTATGAATCTTGCCACCGGCAAGTTTACTGCCGATGACCTGCAGCAGGGTGCAGATAAGAAATTTATCATCCTGCTGATTTTTCTTGTTATTTTTTTTATTTTTCTTTCATCCATCCTCAACCGCGGCAGGTATTACACTTATTCGGGCAGGGGTTATCGCAGAGGTGGCTGGGTTCCCTGGATGGGTGGCGGATTTGGTGGCGGAGGCTGGAGCGGCAGAAGCAGCGGTGGATTCGGAGGCTTCGGTGGCGGCAGTTTTGGCGGTGGCGGGGCGAGCGGGAAGTGGTGAACCTCTTTTTCTTTTCATTCAGCCTTGCCGCGTGTTTCAATCTCCGCCATCTGCCTGTTCCAATAATTCATCAGCTTTTGTTTTTCCTCTTCGGGAACCTTTAACTGATTTTTCAGTTCGGGTGGAAGGGATGTTCCGATGTCTTGGCTGGTTTCGGGCTGCGTTGTTGTCTTCATCACTGCAAGCCAGTCAATGTTCAGATTTTTTACAGATGATGCTGCCCGCACCCTGAAGCCGCTTTCATTTTTTTCGCTGATGATGAGCTGCACGAACTGATTGGGCGTAAGGGCGATGACCGGTGTGCTTCCTGCCGACATGTTTTTTTTGAAATCTTCGGAAAACGGAATCCACAGTTCTGTATCGTTCATCGTAACGGTGCCGAAATCCTGAATCGTCTGCTGGCGATGGGCAACGGCTTCTTTCAGCTTGTTGATTTCATGGCGG
>DATLYB010000165.1:0-4277 GCA_035575215.1 Chitinophagales bacterium | reverse complement strand
TTATCAAACGCCCTCGATGGCTTATGGCGCTGATTTTATTCTGGAGATGGAAGGATGCAAGAGGACTGATTTGTAAGGCGCTTCCATCGCCCGAAGCGATGGAAGCGCTGTTTTTTTCACCGAATAATAAACACGAAAGTATTTCCTCCATAGGTCAGATTCGCATTCGGATTGCAGGTGCCGTCACCGTAATCAATACCCGCTAATTGAACACCGTCCACTTGCAGTATGATGGAACCCTGAGACACCCAGTAACAGCATATTTGTTTTTTCAGCGGGCTGGTGATGACAATCCGGTAATCATGACCATCACTGGTGGTGCCTTCGCCAAATCCGGAAACAAAATAAACATCATCGCAAATGCCCGTAATTCCGTTGAGGAACGTAGTGCTTTCTCCCTCCGCCCATTCGTTGGTGCGTTCTGACTGCCAGGTGATGATGCCGCCATTGGGCTTGGTGATTTTCCCGTTACTTACCGCAACCGAAAATTCAAGGTTGCCGTTATTGTTTCTGCCGTTATTTGTGATAATTTCCGTTCCTTCCACTTTAAAGTCGTTGACATAATAATTATCAGTTGTGATGGTGACGGTAGAACCCGCATCCCGATATTGTCCGGAATAAACGCAGATGATTTTGCCTTTTCTTACCACGCCATAGGCGTCCGTGCAGCCGCTGCCAAAGTCAATGGTGAGTGTCATGGGAAAATTGCCTCCGTTGGTGTTCAGCGTCACGATGGCGCAGGTGTCAATATGTGAAACATACGGCTGCATTGTCTTCCCGACTGTGCCCTGATACTGTCCGTTCTTTGATTCGTCATCCACCACGCGGAAAACATCATTAAAAGCCGATTCGGTCGCGGTGGCATCCTCCGCCAGCGTCATATAGTTCACCGGTTCTTCCTTTTTGCATGATGATAAAATTGAAATGAAAATAAGAAGCAGGGTGGCTGAAGTTAAAAATGTTTTCATGGTTGAAATTTTTTTGTAAAACCAAGCATAACCAAAATTATGCCATCCACACGCACAGCATTTATCTTTGCTCAAATCATCGAATGAGCCGCTCCATCTCAGTCGGAACTTACAAAGTTCATATTTCAAACCACCTCAAAGAACTGACGAAAGTTATTAACAAAAATGATTTTTCGGAAGTATTTATCCTCGTTGATGAAAACAGCCGTACGCATTGCCTGCCGCAATTGCTTAAAGCCGTTTCCGCTCTGAAGGATTCACACGTTCTTGAAATTTCATCAGGCGAATCATTCAAGACGATTGACACCTGCAAATATCTGTGGAGTGAGTTGCTGAAAAAAAGTGCCGACCGTCATTCGTTGTTTATTAACCTTGGCGGTGGCGTAATTGGCGACCTGGGTGGATTTGTGGCGTCCACCTACATGCGCGGCATCCCGTTTATCAATATTCCTACCACGCTATTGTCGCAGGTTGACGCAACCCTTGGCGGCAAGCTGGGCATTGATTTCAATGGCGTAAAAAACGCGGTGGGAATTTTCACCAACCCGGAAGCGGTGTTCATTCATCCCGGGTTTCTGAAAACGCTTCCTGATGATGAATTGCTCAGCGGCTTTGCAGAGATGATAAAGCACGGATTAATCAGCTCTCCGGTGATTTGGAATGAAATAAAAAAAGTAAATCCGTGCAGGGTAAAAAACTGGGAGCCGCTGATTTGCAAATCGCTGCTTGTGAAAAAGAAAATCGTTGAGCAGGACCCCCGGGAGAAAAACATCCGCAAGGCGCTGAATTTCGGTCACACCTTCGGTCATGCTTTTGAAAGCGCTGCATTGCATGAGGGGAAAAAATTGCTGCACGGGCACGCGGTGGCATTGGGAATCATCGCGGAATCCTATCTGTCATTCAGGCTGACGGGATTGCCGGAAAAAAATCTCAACGAAATCACTCATTACATTTCGTTTCATTACCGTTCCCACATTCATTCCGATATTTCGGAAATCAACTGGCAAAGGTGGATAACACATGATAAGAAGAGCGCAGGGGGAAGGTTTAACTTTACTTTGTTAAAATCCACCGGAAAGCCCGTCATCAATATTGATTGCCACAGGCAATTGATGGAAGAGGCGGTGCAGTTTCTGAAAAGCCAGCTATGAAGTATTACATACGGAAAACAAACAAAGTCATCAAGGGCGAAGTAAAGCTCGAAGGTTCAAAAAGCATTACCAGCCGCGCGCTCATCATCAAGTCGCTGTGCAATGAGCCGTTTGACATTAAGAATTATTCCACTTCAGAAGATTCGCTTACGCTGTATAACCTCATCAACTCTGATGAGTACCTGCTGAATGCGAAAGATGGCGGCACCACGTTCCGCTTCATGCTCGCATATCTTTCGATTCATGAAGGGGAAGTGATTCTCACCGGCAGCGACCGCCTTATTGACCGCCCCATCGGACCCCTGGTGGATGCGCTGAACGCGCTGGGCGCTGACATCAGCTACCTGGGCAAGCGCGGCTATCCCCCCGTGCTCATCAAAGGAAAGATGCTGAAAGGCAATCGTGTGGACATCGAATCAGGCACCAGCAGCCAATTTGTTTCCGCACTGCTGATGATTGCCCCGATTCTGAAAAACGGGCTGATTATCCGCATCAAAGGCGACACGGTTTCCAAATCCTATATCGAGATGACGCTGAATGTGATGAAGCACTTCGGCATCCGCTATGATTGGTCGCAGAGCGTCATCAGCATCCCGAAACAGCATTATGCTGCGCGCGATTTTACGGTGGAAGGCGACTGGAGCGCAGCCTCTTACTACTATGAAATGGCGGCTTTTGCCGATGAGGTTGATTTAAAACTCACCGGGTTGAACCGTCTCAGCATACAGGGCGATGCTGTGATGGCGCGTCTTATGGAGCAGTTTGGCATTACCACCAATTACGTTGACAACGGCATCCAACTCACAAAAAAACCCCATGTGCGACCGCGCTATTTTGAGTATGATTTCCGTAACTGCCCCGATATCGCCCCTACCCTGCTGGCTACTTGTGCGGGCTTAAACATCCCGGCCCGCATTTCAGGGGTGGCGCATCTGAAGGTGAAGGAATCAGACCGCATGGTTTCGATGCAGAATGAGTTAGCCAAGCTGGGGGTTGAACTGAAAAAAGAAGACTCACGCTGGACGCTCACATCACGCACAGAAGTGCCGATGCATCAGGAAATAGTTTTCAAAACCTACAATGACCACCGCATGGCGATGTGTCTTTCCCCGCTTGCCATGACACGGGAGGGCGTAATGATTGAAGACCCTGCCGTAGTTCGCAAATCTTATCCCCGCTTTTGGGATGACTTGAAGAAGATTGGCTTTGAAGTGGGACCGCCTGTGAAAGAAACCGTGCCCGCTTAAGTCGGGTATTTCTTAGTTTCGAGTTAATTCCAAACTATTTCTTCACAACCCTTCCCGTAAGTGAAAATGATTCGCTGCGGATTTTGACAAAATAAATTCCCGAGCTGAGGGCTGCCATATCGAATTTCATCACGTCATCATGAAAAGATGGATTCAAGATGGATGCTGCTTTTTCACCCAGCGCATTATAGACTTCCACATTCAGCGAGCCGGAAATGATGTTTGAAAAAATAATTTTCAACTCATCGGTAACAGGGTTGGGAAGCAGGTTCATTTCTGTTTTCAGAACGGGATTGATTCCTGTAAAGACTACCGTAAGGGTGTCGGAAAACGCGCTGCACCCGTTGGCATCGGAAACCCGCACATAATAATCGCCTTCGCCAGCAGCTTGCGTCACGTTAAGATTCGCATTAGCCAAGGGCACTCCGTCCTTATACCATTGGTAGGAAACATATACAGCGGGAACACTCAGCGAATTGCCCAATTGCGTGATTACCGGACCGGCAGGCAGCGGGTTCACCGTAAGGATGGTGGTTAAAAAACTATCGCATCCGTTGACGGTAAGCAGCGTGTCAAAGTAAGTGCCCGCAGTGGATTGATTGGCTCCGCCTGCGAAATAAAAATCCCCCGCGCAAATTGCTGCATTTACGGTTTGATGCCGGGCAGGCTGTACGGTGAGTTTGGTAAGCACAATACTGTCGCAGCCACCCGATGCCGTGAACGTGTCAACATAATTTCCGGCAGCCGCCTGCATGGCACCACCCGCAAAATAGCTTTCGCCTTCGCAAATCACAGGAAAGACCGTTTCATTTAATTGCGGTAAAACATACAATTGCGTTGTCACGATGCTGTCGCAGCCGCCCGGAGTCGTAAACATGTCGGTGTATGTTCCGGATGTGGTTTGATAAGCC
>DATLYB010000164.1:0-17803 GCA_035575215.1 Chitinophagales bacterium | reverse complement strand
CAGGCACAAAACTTCCGTGACGATTGAAAACAAATGCAAAATAGGATTGACGAGCCGCCTTTCGTACCGGTGGCTGGCTGAATTTCCAGGCAACTCAGCCGTGTATGTGGGCACCGTTCCAGCGCGGCATCTTTTGGATGTAAATCTTTGCTACAAGCTGAGGTTTTCCAAAAACACGCAGGTATGTGCCGACATTCAGAACATCCTCAACAGGAAATATCAAAGTTTTCCCGGCACGCCTTACATGGGAATCACCGCGATGCTGAAGATTTCACACACATTCTGACTTAAACTGAACCGGATTTTGCGGAGCCGGAGGTTTTTCCTTTTGACCTGAAATATCACGCGATAAGGTCATCCCTGCGCCTTTGCGTCTGACTTCTCTTCCGCTTTTTTTGCTGATTTCAGCGTGATTTTAAGTTTTGCTTCCTTCTTATCGTAATCCACCTGAAATACATCACCGTCTTTCGGCTTGGTGTTCAGGATTTCTTCTGCCAGCGGGTCTTCTACGTATTTTTGGATTGCCCGGTGCAGCGGGCGGGCGCCAAACTTCGGGTCGTATCCCTTTTCAACAAGAAAATCCTTGGCAGCTTTTGTTAGATTCACTTTGTAGCCGAGCGTTTCGAGGCGGGTATAGACATCTTTCAGCACGATATCAATTATCTTGTAGATGTCTTCTTTCTTCAGTGCATTGAACAGAATCACGTCATCAATCCTGTTCAAAAATTCAGGGGAGAACGTTCTCTTCAGCGCTTTTTCAATGATAGACTTTTCGTACCCCTCGTCAGTCGTCCGGGCGGCAGTGGCGAAGCCGATGCCTTTACCGAAATCTTCCAGCTGGCGCGTTCCGATGTTCGAAGTCATTATAATAAGCGTATTCTTAAAATCCACCCTTCTGCCAAGACCGTCAGTGAGAATACCGTCATCCAGCACCTGCAGCAGGATGTTATAAACATCGGGATGCGCTTTTTCAATTTCATCCAGCAGCACTACCGAATAAGGTTTCCTGCGCACTTTTTCGGTAAGCTGTCCGCCTTCTTCATAGCCCACATATCCCGGAGGGGCGCCCACCAGGCGGCTTACTGAAAATTTTTCCATGTATTCGCTCATGTCAATGCGGATGAGGGCGTCTTCGGTGTCGAACAGGTAGCGGGCGAGGGCGCGCGCCAGTTCGGTCTTGCCCACTCCGGTAGGACCCAGGAAAATAAACGTGCCAATCGGTTTTTTGGGGTCTTTCAATCCCACACGGTTTCTTTGAATCGCTTTCGTGATTTTTTCAATCGCCTCTTCCTGACCCACCACCATCTTGCTCAAGTCGTGCTTCATATTCAGCAGCTTGTTGCTTTCGCTTTGGGCGATGCGCTTCACGGGAATGCCGGTCATCATGGCAACCACTTCCGCGATATCATCGGAGGTAACAGGATACCGCTTGTTTTTTGATTCCTCTTCCCATTCGTTTTTGGCTGCCTCCAGCTGTTCGAGCAGTTTCTTTTCGGTATCCCTCAGCCGGGCTGCCTCCTCATACTTCTGGCTTTTCACGACCTGGTTTTTTTCAATCTTGATGTCTTCGATTTTCTTTTCCAAATCAATGATGTGCTGCGGCACGTGAATATTCTTCAGATGCACGCGGGCGCCCACTTCATCCAGCACATCAATGGCCTTGTCGGGCAGAAAGCGGTCGGTGATGTAGCGGTTGCTGAGCTTCACGCAGTCTTGGATGGCTTCATCCGTATAATCCACATTGTGGAACTCTTCATATTTCTGCTTGATGCGTCCTAAAATCGTGATGGTTTCTTCCGGTGATGGGGGGTCCACCAGCACTTTCTGAAACCTTCTGTCCAGCGCACCGTCTTTTTCAATGTACTGGCGGTATTCATCCAGGGTAGATGCGCCAATGCACTGCAGTTCCCCGCGGGCGAGCGCGGGCTTGAAGATATTGGAGGCGTCCAGCGAGCCTGTTGCGCCACCGGCTCCCACTATCGTATGGATTTCGTCAATAAAGAGGATGACATCCCGGTTTTTTTCCAGCTCGTTCATGATGGCTTTCATGCGCTCCTCAAATTGCCCGCGGTATTTGGTGCCGGCAACCAGCGCAGCCAAATCCAGCATCACGATGCGTTTGTCGAAAAGCACGCGGCTGACGTGCCGTTTTACGATGCGGAGCGCCAAGCCTTCTACGATGGCTGTTTTACCCACGCCCGGTTCTCCGATGAGTATCGGATTATTTTTCTTTCTGCGGCTGAGAATCTGCGATACCCGTTCGATTTCATTCTCGCGCCCTACAATGGGGTCGAGGTTACCTTCTTCAGCCAGCTTGGTGATGTCGCGTCCGAAATTGTCAAGCACCGGAGTTTTCGACTTGGTAGCGCCTTGCTTCTTGGCGGTGCCGAATGAACGCCCTCGCTCTTCTTCTTCGAAAGGCTCGTCCTCGCTGGGGTCATTGGCGAGTTCGTTGGTGATGTTTTGTTTCACGTAATCAAGTTCTGCTTTAAAAATATCGTAATCAATGTCAAACTGCTTCAGCAATTGCGTGGCTATGTTTGATTTGTTTTTCAAAATAGAAAGCATCAGGTGCTCGGTGCCTATCACTTCGCTTTTGAGCACTTTGGCTTCCAGCACGGTTATCTTTAAAACCTTTTCCGCCTGCTTGGTAAGCGGCAGGCTGCCGATGTTGTAAGTGTTTTTGGTAATCTTGTCTTTAATAGCATCTTCCACCGATTTGCGGAGGAGCACCACATCCACTTCCAGTGACTTCAGCACTTTCAGCGCCAGCCCCTCACCTTCGCGGATTAAGCCGAGCAGCAGATGTTCAATGCCGATAAAATCATGCCCCAATCGAAGCGCTTCTTCACGGCTGAAGGAAATCACTTCCTTAACACGGGGAGAAAATTTTGATTCCATATTTGGTTGCTGGTCAAATGTCGAGCCAATAGGCTGTAGCAATTTAGGAAATCTTAGCAAACTACAAAATTCGCAACCCCTTCATTACCCAAACATCGCTATTGTTAACATTCCTGTACGGAATAAAAATCCAAAAGATACCGCTGTGGATAATAATTTTACCGGGCGCTAACAATTCCGCCTCTTTTTGTTTTACATTTGACGTAATAATCAGAAAAATTTTTTTTCCATGAAATTTTCAGTTGACAAAAAAGAAAAATACTGCATCTTCAAGCTCGAGGACGAGAAACTGAATACGCTCAATGCTCCCAAGCTGAAATCAGAACTGGTGATATTGAATGCAGGCGGGGCGAAAAACATCATCCTTGACCTGACGGAAGTCACCTTCATTGACTCATCGGGACTGAGCGCCATCCTTATCGGAAACCGTCTTTGCAAGAATGCAGGCGGTGCTTTTGCGCTGGCGAATCTGAATGATTATGTCGCCAAGCTTATCAAGATTTCACAGCTTGACAGCATCCTGAATATTTTTCCCACAATTGCGGAAGCCGCTGATTTTGTGCTCAGCGAGGAGATTGAGCGCTCGTGAAAGGGAATTGCTGAATGCCTTTTGAAATCACCATTCTTGGGAGCAATTCTGCATTGCCCGCGCACGGACGACATCCCACTTCGCAAATTCTGAATGTTCACGACCGGCTCTTCCTTATTGATTGCGGGGAAGGCACGCAGATGCTGCTGGAAAAATATAAAATCAGGCACGGACGCATTGAACACATTTTCATCAGCCACTTGCATGGCGACCACTTTTTCGGATTAATCGGGCTGATAACGTCCTATCACCTCAATCACCGCGAGAAGCCGCTTACCATTTTCTGCCCGAAGGGGCTGGATGAAATCATTCACCTGCAACTGAAATACTCCGACACTCACCTTCGCTATCCCCTGAGTTTCGAATTTTTCATCCCTCAGTCAGGAGCGGTGATTTTTGAGAATGACTTCATGCGGGTGGAAACCCTGAAGCTGAAGCACCGCATCCCCTGCGCGGGATTTGTTTTCAGGGAAAAACTTCCGCCAGAAAAAAATATCAAGCCGGAAGCGATTGATGAATACCATCTTTCCATTCAGCAAATTCATGAGATTAAAAAAGGAAAGGACCTGCTGCTTCCCACCGGAAAGATTGTGAAGAATGAAGAACTCACCGTGAAACCTCACCGTCCGCGTGTATACGCTTATTGCACCGACACAGCATATGATGAGAGCATTGCGCCCTATATCCTCGGTGCAGATTTGCTTTACCATGAAGCCACATTCGACAAGAGCGAGGAAATGCGGGCAAAAGAAACCTTTCACTCCACTACCCGGCAGGCAGCGATGATTGCCAAAAAAGCGCAGGTGAAAAAATTATTGCTCGGACATTTTTCAGCACGTTATAAAACGCTGGATGACTTGCTGAGTGAAGCTCGCGAGGTATTCCCCCATTCAGAGTTGGCAAGGGAAGGCAGCACGTTTGTGATTCCGCGGGAATAAATTCATTTGCGGATTTAACCGCACAGACACACCGGGCATCTGGAAAACGAAGATGCTTTGTGGTAGTATCTTTCATCACAGCTACCTGCGGGATTTGTATATTTTTTGGGTTGCGAATTGAGGTCATTTGCTCTCTTTCTCGCTGAGATGGAATCCCAGCCTCTTTGCCGTTCTGAGCGCAGCGCTTCCGCTCATCTGCATCTTCTCCTGCACGCTCAGCAGATTCACCTGCCGGAAGGGCGGAACATACAAGTCAAAATCAAGCGCATAAAGCATGGTTGATTCGATGACGCTTTTTATGTAAGCTTCGCTGATTTCCATGCCGGCAAGGTCGTTGTAAAGAAAGCTGAGGGGGCGCTCGCCATCCACAAAAAAATGCTTGTCGCGGTTGATGAACACGCGGGCGATAAGATAACCTAAATCAAACGGACGGTTGTATTTGATGGAATCTGCAAGAAAATTATAGACCGTAATCATTCCGAAATAGGCGCGAAGCGGTTCATCGCGGATATACTTCAGCTTATGAATTTCATGCGACTTGTCAAAGGTGAACACATTGGTGTGCATCGAAAAGTAGAGAATGTCGCTGCCGAATTTCAATTCCGACTCAAACCCGCCTAATTCGCGGTATTCAATCACCACGCTTTTGTCAATGCGGTCAAAGGTTTGGGAAAGCCGCGATTGCAGTTGCTGCAGCACCGTTTTGAACTGTCCGAACACTTCCAGGGTAGTGCGGTAGATGCTCTGCTTGGTACAGGCTTTGGTCATCAATGCGTCAATGATTTGCCGTTCGCCTGATTTCACTTTAGACATGCGGAAGAATGATACGAAAACGAATGTACCAATATACTAAAGCATGGCGAGAAGCAAAGAATGAATTTCCACATCACAGAGGCATCACAGCATAATCTCGTTTTTCCCGCATGCTTTTTTTGTAATGCTCCACGGTTTCTGTTATCGTTTTGCTGATGGGAATAAAGGAAAAATTCAGCGCTGTTTTGATTTTGGTGTTGTCGAATCGCGTCATGCGCAGGGTGATGCGCGCCACATCTGAGGTTAATACGCGCTGTGAATGCGTTAAGCCGGAGCGCATCCAATCGAATGACTTTCCCAGGGGAATCAGCCATCTGTTCAGCGGAAAGGGAGGACGCCTCACCCCCAGCCCGTCTGCAATTTCGTTGATGACGTCACGATAAAGCCTGTTTTCGGCATTAATAATAAAGCGTTCACCGCTTATATCCGACTCCATGAGTCTGATGATGATTTTCGCAGCATCGCGCACGTCCGTATAGCCTGTGGAGCCGGTAGGATAGAATAATTGCCCTTTCGCCACCGCCCCGAAGATGCGGGCAGATGTTTCCGCCCACCGTCCGGCACCCAGCAGCACCGTTGGATTAACAACCACTGCTTTCAGTCCTTCCGCCATGCCGCGCCACACTTCCCTTTCGCCTAAAAATTTGCTGATGCCATAGTCAGAATCCAATCCGTTTTTTTCCGGCTCGGTGTGCTCGTCAATCCAGCCGCCCCCTGCAGGCATTCGCAAGGCGGATGACGAACTCACATACAGCAGTTTCTTTACGCCTTTCGCCAGCGCTACGTTTACCACGTTTGCCGTTCCCTCCACATTGACTTTAAGCATCCTCTTTCTTCCGGGTGCCTCTAAAGCAACAACAGACGCGGCATGATAGACTTTTTCAATCCCTTTGAAAGCGTCTTCCAACGCAGGAATATCGGTGACATCCCCTTCCACCCATTCCACTTTGTCTTTTGCCTCCGCCAGCAGCGATAAGTCACTGGTTGGGCGCTTCAATGCCCTCACATGCAATCCATCTCTGACAAGATACCTCACCAGGTATGAACCCAGAAACCCCGTAGAGCCGGTTACTAAAATCATTGATAGAAGAAGTCTTTTTTGAAAATCCCGGTAAATTTTAAATATAATTCACTTCACGGCAATACGTAAACCTAAACAACTGTAAGCTGAACATCAGGCATGACTAAATCCGGATTTTATAACCCTGATAAATTGTCCCTCCGATGCTGTCGCGTTCGGCTCCTGTGACGCTGCTGAGGCAATTGATTTCATTGTTGACGCGAAGAACGCCCATCAAGCCAATCATCAGCGCTTCCTTGAATTTAACGGTTTGTTCATCGGGCACTACCACTGTGACAGGGACTTTTTCAGAGATGCGTTCAATCAGATATTTATTGAGCGCGCCACCGCCTGTCGCCAGCATCCTGTCCGCCCTGGAGATGTTTACTTTTTCCTTGTCCATCACGCGCTGAAAAGCCCTGCCAAGCTGCACAGCGATATGCTCCACGAGCGTTCGCAGCTTGTCTTCATTCGGAATAGCATGATGATTGACGACAGGCAGCATCACCTTGCTCACCCACCCTCCGCTCATGGATTTTGGATAATCTTTTTCATAATACCAGGATGAATTCAATTCATCCAGCAGGTGCTGGTTCAGCGAGCCGCTGCGCGCCAGGTTGCCGTCTTCATCATACTCGCGTCCCGCATTTTTTGCAAGCCGGTTCAGAATCAGGTTGACCGGGGTGACATCAAAAGCGATGTACTTCCCCGCAATGTGGCAGGTGATATTGGAGATGCCGCCCAAATTCAGCAGGTATTTGTATTCGGAGAAAAAAAGCTTGTCGGCAATGGGCGTGATGGGCGTTCCCTGCCCGCCCAGCGCCACGTCAATGCTCCTGAAATCGCAAACGACAGGATACCCCGTCAATGCGGCAATGGCAGCGCCATCGCCAATCTGGCTGGTGAAGCGGTTTTCAGGCTGATGGAAAACCGTTTGCCCGTGTGAAGCGATAAAATCAAGTTGTCCGTCCAGTTGGTGCCGCTCGATAAAGGCTTTTACTTCGGTACCGTAGTAATGCCCAAGGAAGGCATGAGTTTTAAGGTAAGTGACCGCATTCTGCAGTACAAGCTGCTCAAGCCGCAGCTTCCACTTCACCGGATAGGGTACCGTTTCGGCATTCAGGATTTTGTATGTCCATTTACCTTCATCTTCAGTAATATGGCAGTAGGCAATATCCAGCCCGTCCATGGAGGTGCCTGACATCAGCCCGATAACTTTGTATGTTTTCATAGCGCAACATTTTCAGGATAGAAAAAAGAACTGTACATAAAGTTAAGTTCAATTTTTATTATTCCGAAGACGAGCCGCCCCCTGTACTGCAATAACTCAACCCGTCACCACGATAATAATTTTCGCGGTTTGAAAGATTTATTACTTTTATGCCACTTTAACCACCTCTTTTAAAAACCATCTGGTTATGAAAAAAGTATTCACAAGTGCAGGAAGTTTCCTTCTGTTTTTTTTGAATTATGCTGCCGCTCAAACATGCGACACGCTGTCGAATGTGAGACCCGATGATACGCTGGCGCTCTACCGGGACATCTCGAGTGGAAAAGGATATATTTCAGGGCATAATGGCTTTGGAGACATCAGCAAGGCTGACAAGTTCGCTAACATGTCAGCCGTGCAAGTGACAGGCGCAATTTACTATTTCGCTGTTGCGCAATTCGGCAGTCCCTCTTCCGCCATTACGGCAGCAGTGTGGGATAATACCGGAGCGGGGGGCAGCCCCGGCAATATGGTCGCATCGGAAACAGTGTTAATCAGCGACATCGCTCAGGACGTTGCCGGCAATATGCTTACGTATGTGCCCTTTTCGTCACCGCCAACTTTATCCGATGATTTTTATGTAGGGATAACATTCGGATATGATGCTGGTGATACGGTGGCGCTTGTCACCAATCAGAATGGCAGCAATACACCCACCGGATGGGAGCAGTTTTCATCAGGGGCTTGGTACCCTTATAGCAGCACCCAATCATGGGGGCTGGATATTGCCAATGTGATTTTGCCTATCGTGTGCCCCGCCCAGCAAGTAACCTGCGATACACTCCTGAATATGGGATTAAACGACTCGCTTGCTTTATATGGTGTTCCACCGCCCCAAACAGGATATGTGTCCGGACATAACAGCTACGGAGATATCAGCAAAGCCGATTCGTTTGCCAACAGCACGCTGAGAGAAGTGAGAGGCGCATTTTATTATTTTGGTGTGGCACAATACGGAAATGTCAACTCAAGCATCACAGCCGCAGTATGGGATAATACGGGCGCGGGCGGAAGTCCAGGTAACATCATTGCATCCCGAACTCTATTAATCAGCGACATCGCTCAGGATGTAACCAACAACATGCTGACCTATGTTCCTTTTATTCCTCCAGCCGTTGTTTCGAATAATTTTTATGTCGGAATCACATTCAGCTATGTGCCCGGTGATACGGTAGCACTTGTTACCAACCGGATTGGCAGCAATACGCCCACCGGATGGGAACAGTTTGGGAATGGCTCGTGGCATCCTTATCATACAGCTCCTCCGTCATGGGGAATTGATGTTGCACATTTTATTGCTCCGATTGTCTGTGATGTCACCTGCCCGGCCATCACGGTGACAACCACACCCACCAACTCCATCTGCACCAGTTCAAACGGAAGCGCAACAGCCTCCGCAAACGGTGGCACAGCGCCCTACACCTACACATGGAATACTACGCCTCCTCAATCGTCAGCTACTGCAACCGGGCTTGCTCCCGGTGTTTATTCGGTCACTGCCACTGACGCCAACGGATGCACAGGCTTCGGCAGTGTCACCATCCTGGCATCAGTGACTAACCTGAATGTTGCCGTATCCGCGGCTGACAACACGTCCTGCAGTGCTCCGAATGGTTCCGCCAATGCCACCGTGACGGGCGGAACATCTCCCTACAGCTATGTTTGGTCAACGGGAAGTTCCGCTCAAACTATATCCGACCTGGCTGCCGGGCTTTATTCTGTAACTGTTTTTGACGCCAATGGCTGCTCGGGAACCGGTTCGGGAAATGTTTCCAACAATCCGCCCTCCATCACCCTCACCACCATCTCCACAACACCGAACTCACAATGCCTGAATCCCAACGGTTCAGCAACGGTCAGCGCATCAGGCGGACCGGGTCCTTTCACCTATCAATGGAATGCTGCTGCAAATAATCAAACAGGTGCAACTGCCACCAATCTTGAAGCCGGCAATTATACGGTGACAGCCACCGGAGCAAGCGGATGCACGGGCTCAGCAACCGTTACCATCGGAAGCGCTGCGCCTGCCATCAGCGTTAACGCAACAGCCAACACCCCCAACTCAAGCTGCGCTGCGCCTAATGGCAGCGTCACCGTGTCGGCAAGCGGTGGAACCGGTCCTTACACCTACGCCTGGGATAATGGCACGGTGGGCGAAACAGCTTCAGGGCTGAGCGGGGGAAATTATTCCGTCACCGCTACCGATGCCAATGGCTGCAACGGCTTGTTAATCGTTACGGTGGGAAGCATCACGCCCGTTATTAATGTCAGCGTAACGTCAAGCTCTCCCCACACCAGTTGCGTAACTCCTGATGGTTCAGCCATGGTGGAAGCAACAGGCGGAACAGGTCCCTACTCCTACCTTTGGAATAACGGCACGGCTGGTCCAGCGGCTGCAGGGTTAAGCGCAGGCAATTACACCGTCACTGCCACCGATTTCAACAGTTGCACCGGAACTGCCACGGTAACCATCGGAAGCACCGCTCCCGTCATTGCTGTGTCTGTTACGAATTCAACTGCCAACACATCTTGTATCAACCCCACAGGCTCGGCAACAGTAAGCGCTTCAAGCGGAGCAGCACCCTATAACTTCACGTGGAGTTCGGGACATACGGGCGCTTCTGCATCCGGGCTTGCTTCGGGCAATTACACCGTTACAGCTCAAGACGCTAACGGATGCACGGGAACAGGCACGGTGACCATCGCTGACAATCGTCCGGTGCTGAGCGTATCAGTAGCCACCAGTCCGGTCACTTCCTGCGTGAGCAGCAACGGCTCTGCAACAGCCACGATTACCGGCACGTTAGGTATGGTCACCTACACGTGGAGCACCAGCCCGCTGCAAACCGGAGCCACGGCAACTAATCTGGCGGCTGGAAGCTATACTGTTACAGCGCTTGACCAAAACAGCGGCTGCACAGCAACGGGATTTGCCGTGATAGGCACTAACACCCCTGCCGTTAACGTCAGCATCACAGCGAGCAACGGTGTCACCAACTGCATTACTCCGAATGGCTCAGCCACCGCAGCAGCCTCAGGAGGAGGGGGCGGGTTCAATTATGTATGGAGTACCGTGCCTGCTCAAACCGGTGCGACAGCGAGCAGCTTGGCAGTGGGAGCTTATTCTGTCACTGCCACTGATGTAAATGGCTGCACGGGAACAGCCTCAGTTGTTATCAATGATAACACAGCCCCTGTTACCGTGAACACAAGCTCCACCGATGTCACCTCTTGTACCACGCCCAACGGTTCAGCTTTTGCTGCGGGTAGCGGTGGCACTCCGCCTTATGCGTATAGCTGGAGCAACGGTTCCGCTTCTTCAACACTCAACAATATCAGCGCAGGAGTTTACAGCGTGACAGTGACGGATGCCAACGACTGTGAAGCTATTGGCAGCGTTAGCGTAAATACTGACATTAATTCACCTACCGTAAACGCCTCCGCAACCAATGAAACATCTGCGAATGCCAACAACGGCACAGCCACTGCTCTGCCGGGCGGGGGAACTCCGCCCTACAGCTACGACTGGAGCAACGGAGGAACTTCATCCACCGTCAGCGGCTTGGACGCAGGCACCTACACGGTGACCGTTACCGATGCCAATGACTGCAGCGCCTCCGCCTCGGTAACGGTTCAGACTGACGTGGGAATCGGAGATTTAAAAAATGTGAACAGTTTTTCGCTGTTCCCGAATCCAACGAATGACGATGTAACCCTTAAGCTGGAATTGAATGAAGTGAAAGCAGTATCAATAAAATGGTATAACGCTTTGGGACAAGAGGTGATGGCCCGGACATCGGTAAAATCGAAGTTTGTTGAAGAACATTTCAGCCTTTCCGCCCTGCCGCAGGGTATTTACTTGTTACGTGTAAAAATCGGTAATGAAGAGTTGACCGAACGGGTTACGCTGGCAAGGTAAAGGCATTATGAGATTATTGCAGGTTACCTGACAAGTTCCTTAATCTCGTCCTCCAGGATTGCTTCATCCCCGCTTTTGTATCCAAGATGGGTGGAAACAATGGTTCCTTCCTTGTTGACAAGGACCGTGTAAGGCGGCATCTGAAAATTGAAAGCGCGCTTCAAATCCTGGTTGGGGTCGAGCAGCACCTCGAAATCCCAGCCTTGCGCCTGCACATAAGATTTCACTTTCGCAGTTGACCTCGAATCGTCAATCGAAACGGCAACCATTTGAACGTTGTAGTCTTTCTTCCAGTCATCGTAAATGTCGCTGATGTTGTTCAATTCCACCTTGCAGGGTCCGCACCATGTAGCCCAGAAGCTGATGACGGTGATTTTCCCGCTTTTGCCGTAATCTGAAATATCCACCCGCTTCCCATCTAACGTCAGCACCTCAACGGAAGGGAGTTTTTTACCGGTGAAGGCTTCTTTCACCTGCGCGCTCAGAATGAGGGCTGTGAAAATAAAACCCGCTGCAACCGCAATAATTTTCATTTCAAGTTTTTTAAACGTTCTGTAGTGTCCACTTTAATGCCAGCAATGCCGCATCTGATTATCACTCGAATCATGAGGGAAAATCCGGCTCTCAAATCGGCAGTGCTTTCAAATTTAGCGCGCCTGAATTAAACAATTATTTTTAGGGCGAAATAGAGTCCCGGAATGAAATATGGATTATACTTTCTGCTGCTCCTGTGTGAAATGCCGCAGCTTTATTCACAGGGAAGTTTTTCGGGCGGCTTGCAACTGAACGCCTATTTCTACGACAGGGATTCCCTCATCGGTGCCTCCGGCACTCCGCATTACGACAACCTCAAATCTTCCACTGATGCCTGGCTGAATCTGGATTACACCAATGACAGGTATCTCTTCGATTCAGGAATCAGGCTGGATGTGTTCACCAGTTCCAACCTTCATAATCCGGGTGTTCCGTACTCAGCTATCGGCATCGGAAATTTTTATATCAGGAAACGGGGAGAGAAATATAAAATCACAGGAGGATATTTTTATGACCAGTTCGGCAGCGGCATCGTCTTCAGAGCTTATGAAGACCGGACATTGGGAATTGATAATTCCATTCTGGGAATCCATCTCGAAGCCGAGCCGGTTGAACAGCTTAAAGTCAAAGCTTTCACGGGCGTTCACAAAAACAGGCTCAGCCTGTTCAAGCCCGTCATTATCGGAATGAATGTGGAATCCCATCTTTCCGGTGGAGAAAAAGTGCGGTTAATTCCGGGAGCATCCATTGTGAAACGTACGCTTGACGATGCGTCAATGGATTTTGTGGTAAGCACCATCGAAACATACGACCCTGAAGACAGGTTTGTGCCTAAATACAACGTGTATGTTTTCGGTGCATACACCACTTTAACTGCCGGTGATTTCTCCTGGTACGTGGAAGGGGCTGGAAAAACAACTGAAGCCATCGTGGATGCAACCGCCATGCTGGTCAACTCACCCGGAAATGTCATATACACCACGCTGAATTATTCCCGTCCGCAATTGGGCATGGCGCTGCAATTCAAGCGAACGGAAAATTTTCCATTCCGAACCAGCCCCAAGGAAACGCTGCTGGATGGCGTTATCAATTTCATTCCACCGGTCACGCGGCAAAACTCGCTGCGCCTCCCTGCCCGCTATAATGCAGCCGTGCAGGATTTGGAAGAGCTGGCATACAGCGCTGACGTAAACTATAGCCCCGTGGCAAAAAAAATCACGCTCAACTTCAATTATGCAGAAGTGCGGGATTTTGACCATGACCTAAAATTCCGGGAAGCAATCGGAGACGTTGAGTTGAAATTCAAAAAAGAGTGGAAAGGAATGGCGGGCTTGCAATTCATCCAGTACAATCAGCTATTTTATGAAAAGGAAGTGTATGGCAATTATGCGTTGGTGAAGGCATTTGCACCTTTTGCCGAATTCACCTGGAAGGTGAATAAAAAACATTCATTCACCTTTGATGCCCAGGCGCAATTCACCGATGAGGATTTCGGAAGCTGGCTCTATGGCGCTGTGGAATACAACATTGCACCCTGGTTTTCCATAGCAGCGTCTGATATGTACAATTATCAGCCCAATCCGGAAAGGATGGACGACAAAATTCACTACTACCAGTTCTTCACTTCTTTCACCTACCGGCAGCACGTGTTAACTTTAGCTTATGCGAAACAAGTGGCCGGAATTGTATGCACCGGTGGAGTTTGCCGCTATGAGCCTGCTTTCAGCGGAGTGAAGCTGACGCTGAATTCAAGTTTTTGAAAGATGAAACCACAAAGGATAAAGGAAAAAATACAGCATAGCAGATTTGCCGTACATGCTCCAAAGCCTGGGTATCCTCCGGTTTTTTACTACAGCCTCCTCTTTTTATTCGCACTCAGTTCCTGCGAAGAAATCGGTCCTTCCATTGACCTTGCAGGTGAAAATGCCACCGATACTACTTACGTCACCACTCAAATTGAAACACCGCAAACCAAAAACGTGCTGCTGGAGGAATTCACCGGAGTGCGTTGCGTCAATTGCCCCGAAGGGCATCAGTTGATGGATGATTTCGAGAGCCTGTATGGCTCCCGGTTCATCGGAATCTCAGCCCACAGCGAATTTTTAGCGGAGCCCTATCCAGGCGACCAGGATTTGAGAACGCAGGATGCGCAGGATTTGGAAGAGTTCCTGGGACCGATTCTTGCGAAGCCTTCCGCAGCGATTGACCGGCATTTGTTTTCTGGCGAAAGCTCGCGGGTGCATTTCACACAGAAATGGGCGTCATTCGTCAGCCAGCGGATGGACGCAGTCACTCCCGTGAACATCCGCATTGAAAATGATTTTAACGGCAGGATGGGGGAACTAAAAACAACCATCACCCTCCATTATACCGCAGCCGAATCGCAGGATAACAAATTGTCCGTGATGATTCTGGAAGACAGCATCATCGCTGCACAACTCGGGCAGGGGAATATTGTCGATTCCAATTATGTACATAAGCGGACGTTACGGAAAATACTAACCTCAGTGAACGGACTTTCTCTCACCGCTACCAAAGAAACAGGCAGGGTGATTGTGAAAAGCTTCAGGGTAACGGTGCCTCCGGTTTGGAAGGCTGAAAATCTGCGTGTGATAGCCCTCGTGCACCGTTCTGACGGAACGATGGAAGTATTGCAGGTGGTGGAACAGGGGCTTTAATTTAAACTATTTTCAGATGCAGTTCTTTCAACTGCTCCTCGCTGATGGGTGAAGGAGCGTCAATCATCATGTCGCGCCCCGCATTGTTTTTAGGGAAGGCGATGAAGTCGCGGATGGATTCGCTGCCTCCAAACAGCGCGCAGAGGCGGTCGAAGCCGAAAGCGATGCCGCCATGCGGAGGAGCGCCATATTCGAACGCATTCATCAGAAAACTGAATTTCA
The DNA here is from genome assembly GCA_035575215.1 of Chitinophagales bacterium. GTDB lineage: Bacteria > Bacteroidota > Bacteroidia > Chitinophagales > CAIOSU01 > DATLYB01. Next base: position 2,879 of record DATLYB010000164.1, on the reverse strand, counting down.
TCTCGGCCTCGGCATCGCTGAAGCCCAGTAACGAAAACATTTTCTTCTGCAGCGCCTTGTCATGAATCCTCACCGAGCCTCCGCCCAATTCCACTCCGTTAATGACCATGTCATAAGCGTTGGCACGCACTTTTCCGGGGTCGCTGTCAAGCAGATGAATATCTTCGGCTTTCGGTGATGTGAAGGGGTGATGCATGGCATACCAGCGCCTGTCATCCGGGTGCCACTCCAGCAGGGGAAAGTCGGTGACCCACACCGGCTTGAAAACATTTTTATCCCGAAGACCTAAACGGTCGCCCATTTCAAGGCGCAATACGCTCAGCGCATTTCTGGTCTTACCGGCTTCGCCAGCTAAAATAAAAATCAAATCGCCCGGAGCGGCATTGAATTTTTCCAGCCATTTTTTCAAATCATCGCCAGAATAAAATTTATCAACCGTTGATTTGATGCTGCCGTCCGTTTCATATTTTAGATACACCAACCCCTTCGCTCCTATCTGCGGCTTCTTCACGAAATCGGTAAGCTCATCCAACTGCTTGCGTGAATAATTCGCGCAGCCTTTGGCGCAAATGCCCACCACTAATTCCGAATCATCAAAAATTTTGAAGCCTTTTCCTTTTGCAACGTCATTCAGCTCGACAAACTTCATCTCATACCTTGTGTCCGGCTTATCCGAACCGTAACATTTCATCGCATCATTATAGCTCATCACGGGCACTTTGCCCAACTCTACCCCCTTTATCGCTTTGAAAAGATGGCGAATCAATCCTTCGAAGGTATCAAGTATATCCTGTTGATGCACGAATGACATCTCACAGTCAATCTGCGTGAATTCAGGCTGGCGGTCAGCCCGCAAATCCTCATCGCGGAAGCATTTCACGATTTGAAAATACTTGTCGAATCCCGCCACCATCAGGATTTGCTTGAACGTTTGCGGTGATTGCGGCAGGGCATAAAATTCGCCCGGATTCATACGCGAGGGCACAACGAAATCGCGCGCCCCTTCGGGCGTTGATTTAATCAGCACGGGCGTTTCCACCTCGATGAAACCCTGCGAGTCAAGATACCTTCGTGTTTCGGATGCCATGCGGTGACGCAGCAGAATGTTGCTTGCCACGGGCTTTCTGCGCAAATCGAGATAGCGGAATTTCATGCGCAAATCCTCGCCTCCGTCTGACTCGTCCTCAATGGTGAAAGGGGGCGTTTTGGCTGGATTCAGAATAATGATTTCATCCACCAGTATTTCAATATCGCCCGTGGGCAGTTGGGGATTCTTGTTGCTGCGCTCCGCCACTTTGCCCGCTGCCTGTATTACAAACTCACGACCCAGTTCGCGGGCTCGCTTGCACAAGGCGGCATCCGATTCCATGTTGAACACCAGCTGCGTGATGCCGTAGCGGTCGCGCAGGTCAATAAAGGTCATGCCGCCCAAGTTGCGGCTGCGTTGTACCCAGCCGGCAAGCGTTACTTTTTTGCCAACGTCAGTAAGCCTCAGATCACCGCAGGTATGTGTCCGGTACATACTTTTTAATTAATTAAAATGAAGGGCAAAGCTATAAATTCTTTCGGGAGGGTACGTACAGACCAAAACCCGACTAAAAATAATTATTCCTTCAATTCCGGGGTTTGAAGCGGCTAATAACAGCAATAGCTTTGGCGAAACCGACCCGGATGATTACAGGGTTCAGTTCACCCTCGGAGTAACCCAAATTATGTATGCATTGCAGGTGCTGTTCGCTTCGTTCAGCAATCAGGGATTTTTTCATCACAAAATCACACATCCAGCCTCGCATACTTGGCGTGCTTCTCGATGAACTCTCTGCGCGGAGGTACATCATCGCCCATCAGCATCGAGAAAATGCGGTCGGCTTCGGCAGCGCTTTCAATGGTGACTTTGCGGAGGGTGCGCGTTTCAGGATTCATGGTGGTTTCCCAGAGCTGTTCGGCATTCATCTCACCAAGACCTTTGTATCGCTGCACGTTCACCGTTTCAGGGTTGCCGCCTTTAGCAAGCAGTTGAATCGCCTGGTCGCGCTGCTGGTCGTTCCAGCAATAGATTTGTTCCTTTCCTTTCTTCACGAGATAAAGCGGGGGAGTGGCAATGTAGATATGCCCCCGCTCAATCAACTCTTTCATGTAACGGAAAAAGAAAGTGAGGATAAGCGTGGTGATGTGACTGCCGTCCACATCGGCATCGCACATGATGATGATTTTGTGGTACCGCAGCTTGTTCATGATTAGCGGGCGTCCCTCTTCGTTGTCATCACGATAGACACCGGTGGCGGTGTAGATGTTGCGGATTTCCTCGTTATCATACGTTTTGTTCTCCATGGCTTTCTCCACATTGAGGATTTTGCCGCGCAAGGGAAGAATCGCCTGATAATCCCTGTTCCTGCCCTGCTTGGCGGTGCCGCCAGCGCTGTCGCCCTCTACTAAGAAAAGCTCACATTTTTCGGGGTCGTTGTCGGAGCAGTCGGCAAGCTTGCCGGGCAGCCCGGTGCCGGTGAGCACGTTTTTGCGTTGCACCAGTTCGCGGGCTTTTCGTGCGGCATCGCGGGCGGTGGCAGCGAGCACCACTTTGCTGATAATCTGCCTGGCATCCCTGGGATTTTCTTCCAGGTAAGCGCTCAGCGCATCACCCACGCATGATTCCACAATACCCATCACTTCGGAGTTGCCGAGCTTGGTTTTGGTTTGCCCTTCAAACTGCGGCTCGGGCACCTTCACCGAAATCACCGCGGTTAACCCTTCACGGAAATCATCCCCTGTAATTTCCACCTTCACTTTTTCAAAGTGACCGTTCTTCTCGCCATAGCTTTTGAAAACGCGCGTGAGCGCCTTGCGGAAGCCGGCAACGTGGGTGCCGCCCTCAATGGTAT
>DATLYB010000163.1:0-10037 GCA_035575215.1 Chitinophagales bacterium | reverse complement strand
CGCGGAACAAAAATTTTCCCCACCCACCTCCAAACCGTTTGCGTAAACTTGCGGTCAACCACTTCGGGCACTTCCTCGAAAAATTCGTGCGCGTCAAACACCTTCTTTTTTCTTTTCAGCCATGCTGCCTTAAAGCAGGGGATAATCGTATCGAGGTCAGTGGCGCCATAGACATCAGCGGACATAAACAGCAGTTTCCAAAACAGGCGGAAATTATATTCGAGGTAAAACAGCTTGCCCTTGTTGAAGCGGCATCGAAGACGCAATGCTTTAAATGGCGTTGGCGGCAAAGGTTTTGAATATTGTAACTTGCGGCCAATCAGCGTAACGTTCCACCCCGCATGCGTTAATGACTCACAAATCCGGTGCATCCTGCGGTCGTAGGCGATGTCATTGATGACGGTGAAGATGATGGATGGCACGTGTGTTTATCGTTTTACCTTTTACTTGCTATCAGCAGCCATAATGAAAAGGAACCTATCCCTTCCACCTCAGCTGATTTCCAACCTGCACAATCTGTCCGCTATCCATGAGCCAGCGAAGAACGTTCAGAACTTTCTGTTCGCTGAAATTGCGGATATTTCGCACGATTGAATCAAGATTCTTGTCTTCTGCTGAAAACTGTTTTTTGATTTCGTCCGCCACTGCATCGAACTCGATGTCGGTCATGCCGATTTTGTTCCGCTCCAGGCAGATGTCGCAGATACCGCAGCGGTAATTGTCTGTTTCTCCGAAATAATCGAGTACAAACTGGCTGCGGCAGCGGTTTTTGTTCATCGCGTACGCCAGCATGCTGAGCAGGTTGTGCTCGTAATGCTTTCTTCGCTTTTCAATGAACTCGGCATCCAGTCGAAGGTAGCGGGTGTCTTCCCGGGCTTCGAGAAGCGTGAGCTGCGGCTTGTCGTTTTGTTTTTCGTAAACGGCAATATGCAGGTGGTCGAGCAGTTCAAGTGTCCTTACCACCTCCTGTTTGTCAATTTTCAGGCGTTTTGCAATCTCGGCTTCATTCACGTTCACCATTTCATCAAACAAGCCGCTGTGGGTTCTCAGCAGGAATTTCACGATATGGTCGCTGCCGGCATTGGCAACCTGGAATTTATAGAGCTCATCTTTCTTCACGATGATTTGGATTCGGGCTGATGTGAACACGGCATCACTCACAGCCAGCAATCCCTGTTGCTCGAGCAGTCTGAGTGCATGGTGCACTTTCAGGATTTCGAAATTGTAAGTCTTGCTGAAGGCGGCAATATCAAAATCATAGCTCTCGCCTTTTCCTGCGCCCACCGCGATTTGAAAATAATTGCCAAGTGCCGTATAGATGTTTTCGATTTCTTTCAGTGAGGGGAAGCTGGACCTGATACGCTTTTCGGTTTCTGATTTGTCAGAGAGGTTATAGAGCAGCACGGCAAAGGATTTCCGCCCGTCACGACCGGCTCTGCCTGATTCCTGGTAGTACATCTCGATGTTTTCGGGCAAGTCAACATGCACCACGCAGCGCACGTCAGGCTTGTCAATGCCCATCCCGAAGGCATTGGTACACACCATCACGCGCGTTTCACCGGCAATCCATTTTTCCTGTTTGATGTTGCGCTCGCTCAAATCAAGCCCGGCATGGTAATAGTCGGCTGCGATTCTGTTTTTCCGGAGGAAGTCGGAAATCTCTTTGGTGTGCTTGCGGTTGCGTACGTACACGATGCCGCATCCGGGAATCCGCTCAAAAATTGTCACCAGCTTGTGCAGCTTGTTTTCTTCATACCGCACCACATAAGCGATATTTTTTCGCTCGAAGCTGCTTTGGAAAATTTTTTTATTCCTGAATTCCAGTTTTTCACAGATATCATTTTTAACCTCGGCAGTAGCGGTAGCGGTCAAAGCGAGTACGGGCACATCTTTCAGCAAAGGGCGTATTTCGGCAATCTTCAAATAGGGCGGGCGAAAATCATATCCCCACTGCGAGATGCAATGCGCCTCATCCACTGCAAGAAGGTTCACCGGCATCTGTTCAATCCGCGCTTTCACAATATCGGTTGCCAGCCGTTCGGGAGACAGGTACAAAAATTTATACGCGCCATGCACGCAATTATCCAGCAGCATATCTATCTCGCGCTTTTTCATCCCCGAATAAATCGCTATTGCCTTGATTTTTCGCTTGCGCAAGCCAGCAACCTGGTCTTTCATCAGTGCGATGAGCGGTGAAATCACGATGCATATTCCTTCCTTCATCATCGCTGGTACCTGGTAGCAAACGGACTTGCCGCCACCGGTGGGCAGAAGCGCGAGTGTGTCATTCCCCTGCAAGATGGAATTGATGATATCCTCCTGCAAGGGTCGGAAAGCATGAAAGCCCCAATACCTGGATAACACCTCAATTGGTGACAGAGAAATACTAAGCTGCGCTTTAACTTCTTCCATCTCTCATCGGTGGGAAACTGAATAACATGAAACGATACTTCATGTGTTTCATATTACGTGTTCCATTTCTTTTTCATGGTTCTCTGTTCTGACGATTTTCCCGTCTTTCATCACCAGTTTTCTGTCTGCCATGCCGGCCAACTCGGTGTTGTGCGTCACAATCACAAACGTTTGCCCGAGGTCTTCTCGCAATTTGAAAAACAACTTGTGCAACTCGCGGGAGTTGCCGGAATCCAGATTTCCGGAAGGCTCGTCAGCCAGCACCACCGCAGGATGATTCACAAGGGCGCGGGCAACAGCCACCCGCTGCTGTTCCCCTCCCGATAGTTCCGCAGGCTTGTGCTGCAGCCTGTCAGCCAATCCCAATTTATTCAGCAAAGCGGCAGCGCGTTCCTTGGCTTCTTTGTGGCTTATGCCGCCAATCAGCGCAGGTATCTCCACATTCTCCAGCGCGGTGAATTCGGGCAGCAGATGGTGAAACTGAAACACAAAGCCGATTTTTCTGTTGCGGAAGCTTGCCAGTTCCTTTCCGTTCAGCATGGTAATGTCTTTTCCGTCAATCACCACCTTTCCCTGGTCAAATGAATCGAGCGTCCCAAGAATATGCAGCAGCGTGCTTTATCCCGCGCCCGATGCGCCTACAATGGAAACAACTTCGCCTGTATTGATTTCCAAATCAATGCCCTTGAGGACTTTCAGATGACCGTAAGATTTATGGACGTTTGAGGCTTGCAATAAAATCATGTCAGAATTCAGCGGTGAATTTAACGATTTATGAAATCTGCCTGCAAGTGCAGCTGACGCACTTTGTTAAAAGCCGGAGGGACCGCAACTCTCCGCATGATTGTAAAAAAAAAACTGTCCCGCTGATTTCACTGATTTTCGCAGATGAATTGCCACTCTGCGCAAATCCGCGTTATCTGCGGGAATAACTTGTTTTCACTTTTTTTTGCGTAACCGGAGGGAAAAACCTCTTCGAGTTCGGTTTGAAAATTTTGAAAATAAGGATGAAACTACTATTTCTGCTCTGCGGCTGCAGGTTGCTGTTCAGGTGCTTGCGGCTGTTCGGATTCTTCTCCTGCCCCTTTCTTTTCAAGGATGCGTGCTTTCTTGCCTTTCAGATTGCGCTGGTAGAAGATTCTGGCGCGTCTGACCTTACCGGTCTTGTTTACCTCAATGCCGTCAATGTTCGGAGAATAAAAGGGGAAAATCCTCTCGACACCCACTCCGTTTGAAATTTTGCGAACGGTGAAGGTAGAGGATAGCCCTGTGCCTTTTATTTGGATAACGTCACCGCGGAATGGCTGGATTCGCTCTTTGTTGCCTTCAATGATTTTGTAGTAAACGGTGATATTATCACCCGCCCTGAATTTGGGGAAGTCTCTCACAGGCAACAGCGTCCTTTCGATAGTTTTTAACTTGTCCATGGCGCGGGATTTTGAATAGTGTCATCAAAGTGGTTTGCAAAGCTAATTGTTTTTTTGGGAAAATTATTAAACCAGCGCCTTTGCCTCATTCCTTTTCCTCTTGTTGTGGTCTAAAATGATTTTACGAAGGCGGATATTTTTGGGCGTCACCTCCACATATTCATCAGCCTGAATGTATTCCATCGCCTCTTCCAGCGAGAACTTCACTGCCGGAGCGATTTTCATCTTTTCATCCGAGCCGGCTGCGCGGATGTTGGTGAGCTTTTTGGTGATGCACACATTCACCACCAGGTCATCCGGGCGGTTGTTTTCGCCAATCACTTGTCCGGAATAGATTTCATCACCGGGCTCAATGAAAAACTTCCCTCTGTCCTGCAGCTTGTCAATCGAATAGGGGATAGCCGACCCTGTTTCCAGGGCTATCAGCGAACCTGCGGTACGTTCGGGAATATCGCCTCTCCAGGGTTCAAATGATTTGAAGCGGTGCGCGAGGATGGCTTCGCCCTGTGTCACCGTAAGCAGGATGCTGCGCAAGCCAATCAAGCCGCGGGAAGGGATGTTAAATTCGAGGTGAATCCGGTCGCCTTTGGGCTGCATCACCAGCAGTTCGCCCCTGCGCCTGGTCACCTGCTCTATCACCTTCCCGGAACATTCTTCCGGGCAATCAATATTCAGCACTTCGAGCGGCTCACACTTCACTCCATTGATTTCCTTGATAATCACTTGAGGCTGCCCTACCTGCAACTCGTATCCTTCGCGTCTCATCGTCTCAATCAGAATAGAAAGATGCAGGATGCCCCTGCCATATACTATGTAGGTATCGGGGGAACCGGTTTCCTCCACACGCATCGCCAGATTTTTTTCCGTTTCCTTGAAAAGCCTGTCGCGCAAATGGCGCGATGTCACAAACTTTCCTTCCCTGCCATAAAAAGGAGAATCATTGACGGTAAACAGCATGCTGATGGTGGGCTCGTCAATAGCAATGGGCGGCAGTCCTTCGGGATTTACAAAGTCGGCAATCGTGTCGCCAATCTCAAAGCCTTCGATGCCGTTCACTGCGCACAGGTCGCCACAGGGCACGCTGTCAACCTTCACTTTGCCCAGTCCCTCGAAGGTAAACACTTCTTTTGTGCGGCTTTTCACCACCGTTCCATCGCGCTTGACCAGGGAAACAGGCATGCTGGCTTTCAGTTCGCCCCTTGCCACCCTGCCGATAGCGATTCGTCCGACATAGTTTGAATAATCGAGCGATGTGACCTGCATTTGCACCGAGCCTGTTTTCACCTGCGGAGGGGGCACGTGTTCCACAACCATGTCGAGCAGCGGGGTGATGTCACTGGTCTTTATTTTCCAGTCAGCGGACATCCATCCTTGTTTGGCTGAACCGTAAACGGTGGGGAATTCGATTTGAGCATCGTTGTGAGCGAGGTTGAAGATTAATTCAAACATCGCTTCATGCACTTCATCCGGGCGGCAGTTTTCTTTGTCCACCTTGTTGATAACCACCAGCGGCTTCAAATCCTGAGCCAGCGCCTTCGACAGCACATAGCGTGTTTGCGGCATAGGACCTTCGAAGGCATCCACGAGCACCAGTGCGCCATCAGCCATATTGAGAACGCGTTCAACCTCACCGCCAAAATCAGCGTGACCGGGGGTGTCAATGATGTTAATCTTGACGCCCTTGTAAACCACAGACACATTTTTTGAAATAATCGTGATGCCGCGCTCGCGCTCCAGTTCGTTGTTGTCGAGAATCAGTTCGCCCGTCACCTGATGGTCTTTGAACACTTTGCAGGCGTGGATGATTTTATCCACGAGCGTGGTTTTGCCGTGGTCAACGTGGGCGATGATGGCGATGTTGCGAATCGGTGCGGACATGTTTTTTTTGTCATGCTTCGGTTTGACCGAGCAGAGCCGGATTTTTTTTGAGCGGCAAAGATACGACTCAGGGTGGTGGGATATGCAAACTCAACAATTATGGATACATTTATCGCTCAAAAAAGCGGGTAAAACATGAATAACAGCATATCCAATCCCCTCATCATCGGGTTATCCGTCATCGTTACTGCCTTCGTGCTTTCGGCAGGAATTAAAAACCGGAACAAAGCCCTCGACCAGATAGACGTGACTGGGTTGGGGAAGAGGGATTTCGTGTCAGACCTCATCGTGTGGACGGGCTCCTACACCCGCAAAAGCATGGACCTGAAGACCGCCTACGCTCAGCTGAACGATGACCAGAAAAAGATTAAGGAGTACCTGCTTTCAAAGGGAGTGAAGGACAGCGAACTGGTGATTTCCGCAGTGGAAATCACCAAGGAGTTCGACTACCACTATGACAGCGAGGGGCGCAGCACAAGCACGTTCAGCGGCTACCGTCTCACGCAGCGCGTCACCATCGAATCAAATGATGTGGACCGCATTGAAAGCGTTTCGCGCGAAGTGACCGAACTGATTAACACGGGGGTGGAATTTTATTCCGAGGCGCCACAATATTATTATACGAAGCTTGCGGAATTGAAGATAGAGATGATTGCATCGGCAACGGAGGATGCGCGCATCCGGGCGGAAAAAATCGCTGAGAATTCCGGTGCAAAGCTGGGCGAGCTGAAATCAGCCCGGATGGGGGTGTTTCAAATCATCGCGCAAAATTCGAGCGAGGATTATTCCTGGGGCGGCTCGTTCAACACGCTTGCCAAGCGCAAGACGGCTACCGTCACCATGAAGCTGTCATTCGGGATAAACTGACTTTTCAGTGGCTTTTTTGGGAAGGATTTACAATCATTTCTGCGGAAGCGCCCTGAAGTTTTTCTCCCCAGCTGCCTCACCGAATAAGGGGAAATCCTTATAGCTCCACCCTGAAACTCAGCACGGGCAGGATTCCTGCAGACGCGCTGTCTTTCGCGGGAGATGCTTACGCGCGTGTCGAGGCGGAAGTAGTCGCTGATTTGCTCTTCAGCCAGCGATTGTTCGGTGCGCTCATCGCCCGCCCACGATACGCTGGTGTTTATGCCAAGCGACCATGATTTATTGATTTTCCGAACGGAAAATCTTTTCCAGCAGTGCAGCTGGTGACATAGTTGGTGTTGTAGCGGGTGATTCTGTTGTCGCACCGCTTTTGTTAATCCCTTTCAATCTATTTAACTTGCGCGGACTATGCCGGAAAAGAAACAATCGTTGGGCAAGCCTATCAAACGGGTAACGACTCACGTGCTACGCGCCATGAAGGATGCGGGGGAAAAAATCACCATGCTAACCGCTTATGATTTTTCATTTGCCCGAATCGTTGATGATGCCGGTATTGACGTGATATTGGTGGGTGATTCAGCCTCCAACGTCATGGCAGGGCACGAGACTACTTTGCCCATCACCCTTGACCAGATGATTTATCATGCCTCATCGGTGGTGCGTGCGGTGAAAAGGGCGCTGGTGGTGGTGGATTTGCCGTTTGGTTCCTACCAGGGCAATTCGCGGCTTGCGCTGGAGTCGTCCATTCGAATCATGAAAGAGGCAGGAGCCCATGCCGTGAAGCTGGAAGGCGGAGCAGAAGTGCAGGAATCGATTATCAGGATTTTGTCAGCAGGGATTCCCGTGATGGGGCATCTGGGACTGACACCGCAATCCATTTACAAATTCGGCACCTACACCGTGCGGGCAAAGTCAAAAGAGGAAGCAGACCGTGTTTACAGCGATGCATTGCTGCTGGAAAAAATAGGTTGTTTTGGGATTGTGCTTGAAAAGATTCCTGCCGAATTGGGAAAGCGAATTGGGGGCAGCGTTAAAATACCGATAATCGGTATCGGGGCAGGAAGTGGTGTGGACGGGCAGGTGCTTGTGCTTCATGACATGCTGGGCATCACCAAAGAGTTTCAGCCGCGCTTTCTTCGCAGATACATGAATTTATATGAGGATGTAAAAAAAGCGGTGGGGCGGTATGTTGCTGATGTGAAAAGCCAGGATTTTCCCAATGAAAAAGAGCAGTATTGAACTTTCCTCTTATCACATTCTTTTTTACCTATTTTTGCGCCACGTAAATCATGATTAAGCTCACCATTGACAACATAGCGGTTGAAGTGGAGCCGGGCACCACGATTCTGAATGCAGCACGGAAGATTGGCGGCAAAATCGTGCCTCCCGCGATGTGTTATTACACCAGCCTGCAGGGCAGCGGAGGCAAGTGCAGGGTATGTCTGGTGAAGGTAGCTCAGACATCAGCCAAAGACCCGCGCCCTATGCCTAAGCTGGTGGCATCCTGCATGACGCAGGCGCAGGATGGCATGATGGTGCAGAATATCACTTCGCCCGAAGTGCTCGAAGCCCGCAGGGGTGTGGTGGAGCTGCTGCTGATTAACCATCCGCTCGATTGCCCCATCTGCGACCAGGCGGGCGAATGCGACCTGCAGGATTTGGCGTTCGCGCACGGCACGGCAAAGACGCGTTATGAGGAAGACAGGCGCACCTTTGAAGAGGTGGATTTAGGTCCTTATATCAAGCTGCACATGACGCGCTGCATCCTCTGCTACCGCTGCACGCAGGTGGCTGACCAGCTTTGCGACAAGCGCGTGCATGGCGTGCTCAACCGCAGCGATGCATCAGAGATTGCTACTTATATCAAAGCTTCGATAGAGAATGATTTCTCGGGAAATATGATTGACGTGTGCCCGGTGGGCGCGCTCACGGACAAAAAATTCCGCTTTAAAGACCGCGTGTGGTTTCTGAATCCGATGGATGCTCACCGCGACTGCCCCAAATGCTGCGGCAGGGTGGTGCTGTGGATGCATGGCAAAGAGGTGCGCAGGGTGACCGGGCGCAAAGATGAGTACGGGGAAGTGAAAGAATTCATCTGCAACGAATGCCGGTTTGATAAGCTGGATGCGCAATACTGGACGATTGAAGGACCCAGGAAAATCAAGCGCAACTCGGTGATTTCACAGAATCATTATTTGAATCTGAAAATCCCCAAGCCGCTCAAGCCGGGTGAGATTAAGATGGAGGATATAAACAGAGCCGATGTCAGATAATAGACGTTAGATAATTGGATAAGGGAAAGGAAGCGATATTTATGAGATGGAACGGGTTCCGGCATCTAACATCCAACGTTTGAAATCTAACGCCTAAGGTTTCTCATCCAAAAGATGGAATTCATTATTTATAAACTCATCGTTATCGCTGCCGTGTTCGGCATGACGATGACCATTGCCATGTATGCTACGCTGGCGGAGCGCAAGTTCTCTGCGTTCATGCAGGACCGCATTGGTCCTAATCGCGCGGGTCCCTACGGATTGCTGCAGCCGATAGCCGATGGCGTGAAGTTTTTCTTCAAGGAGGAATTTACTCCTGCGGGGGCTGACAAGTGGCTGTTCATCCTTGCCCCCGGCATTGCCATGACTACCGCGCTGATGGTAGGCGCGGTGATACCGTGGGGAGATACCATTACCATTGGCGGCAGGCAATACATCCTGCAAATCACCGACCTCGACATCGGGCTGCTGTACGTGTTCGGGGTAGTGTCGCTGAGCGTGTACGGCATTATGATTGGCGGATGGGCGTCCAACAACAAATATTCGCTGCTGGGCGCTTTGCGCGCCTCTTCTCAAATCATCAGCTATGAGCTCTCGATGGGGCTTGCGCTTATCGGATTGCTGCTGATTACTGAAACCCTCAGCCTGCGCGCCATTGTCCTGCAGCAGGGCGGGGCTTTTCTGGGAATAGAAGGCTTTCGTTGGAATATATTTTTCCAGCCGCTGGGATTTCTGATTTTCACGGTATGCGCCTTCGCGGAATGTAACCGCGCTCCCTTCGATTTGCCGGAATGCGAGGCGGAACTGGTAGCCGGCTATCATACCGAATACAGCAGCATGAAGCTGGGCTTGTTCCTGTTTGCTGAATATATTCACATGTTCACGGCTTCCGCAATGATGTCGGTGCTGTATTTTGGCGGGTTTAATTTCCCGTTCATGCATTCGCTGGGATTATCTGATAACGCAGTCACCATCCTCGGACATCTGGCAATGATGGGCAAAACCCTGTTCTTCATGTTCGTCTTCATCTGGGTGCGGTGGACACTGCCCCGCTTCCGCTACGACCAGCTGATGAGGCTGGGATGGCAAATTTTAATTCCGCTGGCGTTGTTGAATATATTCGGAACGGGAGTAATCATGTTAATTAAGGGGTAATTTATGCAACCTTTAACCAACAGAG
>DATLYB010000162.1:0-10395 GCA_035575215.1 Chitinophagales bacterium | reverse complement strand
TGGGGCAAGGCGTACGCGGGAAATGAAGACATCCGCCATCCGCTGGCATCGCCCCTTTACGCTGACCTCACGGGGCTTCCGCCATTATACATTCAGGTAAGCACTGACGAGATGCTACTTGACGACTCCGTCCGCCTGCATGAAAGAGCGCTCTTGCACGGGGTGAACTCCACGCTTGAAAAATGGAAGGGACTTATTCATGTGTGGCACGTGCATACCTTCCTGCCTGAAGCGAAAAGGGCAATCGGGAACATTGCTGAATTTGCAAACCGGCATATCTCGTAGCTTTGCATTCCCGTTTTATCAAGCCATCGTGAATAATCCAACAACCTTCCGCGTAAAACTTGCCCTGAAGAGCGCGCTTCTTCTGTTCGTCATCTCGGCACTGACGCAGTCGTGCACCCCGATGAAAAAAGACTGCAACGGGAAAAAACACCGGAAGCTGGAAAACGGAATCTACATCTGAAAGTTTAGAGAAGCATTCGTTGCATTGGATAGAATTCCCTCTGCCCGCTAACGCTAAAAATCACGCACACTTTGAATGTCCGCAGTTCTTGCACGTGAGGCACCCCTCTTCATACATCAGCGTCTGCTCTCCGCATTGAGGACACGTCTTGTCGGTGGGTTGTATGCCGGCAGGGATGTATTTCTTCAGCGCGCGCACCACGCCATTCTTCCAGTTGTTCAGCGACTCTTCATGCAGGGTGAGGTTCTGTACCATCTCCACTACATACTGCACGGGCATCCCGTGGCGCAGCACGCCCGAAATCAGCTTGGCGTAGTTCCAATATTCTTCATTGAACGAGCGCGACAATCCTTCAATCGTCACTTTGAATCCTTCTTTGTCTTCATATTGAAAATCATAGCGGCTCTTGCCTTCGCCATTTTTATTTTTAATCACCCATCCTTTCATGACGTAGCCCGGAAGGGAGAACGCTTCTTCGGCTTTTCCGGTAAAAATCTCATACGGCTTTCCCTTGTACAAGCCAATCACGGCAATCCATTTCTCGTGATTGTTCATGAAGCGCACCACGTCTGCCTCAAGCACCTTAGGACGCTTGGGGGCGCGCGTTTCCGTAAAATCTACCTCTTCTTTTTTCGTGTCGGAAACCAGCACGCCCGACCGCGAGCCTTCGCGATACACCGTCACTCCCTTGCAGCCGCTTTTCCAGCCGGTCACATAAATCTCACCGACCAATTCTTCCGTCACGTGATTGGGCACATTCACGGTGACGCTGATGGAATGGTCAACCCATTTTTGAATTGCACCCTGCATCTTTACTTTGTTCACCCAGTCAACATCGTTGGCGGTGGCTTTGTAATAGGGAGACTTCTTTACCACCTTTTCCAGTTCGTCTTCACTCATCCGGCTCACCTCATCCGGATGATAGCCGTTCGCTTCCAGCCACGTGATGAATTTATGGTGGAATACGCGGTATTCCTCCCACGCATCCCCCACCTCATCTACAAAATCTATCCGCACATTCTTGTCATTGGGATTCACCTTCCTCCTGCGCTTGTATGACACCATAAACACCGGCTCGATACCCGAAGTGGTCTGCGTCATTAAGCTCGTGGTTCCCGTGGGTGCAATTGTAAGAAGCGCAATGTTTCTGCGCCCATATTTCACCATGTCCTTGTACAATTGCTCGTCTTCATTTTTCAGCCGCAGGATGAAAGGATTTTTCTTTTCACGCGCAGCGTCAAATATTTTAAACGCCCCGCGCTCCTTTGCCATTTGCACAGAACTGCGGTAGGCTTCCAGCGCAAGCAGCTTGTGCAGATTTTCGGAAAACTTCAGCGCGGTATCGGTGCCGTAGGTCAGCCCCAATGCCGCCAGCATGTCGCCTTCTGCGGTGATGCCTAAGCCCGTTCTTCTTCCCTGGATGCACTTCTCCCGGATTTTCAGCCACAGGTTGTATTCCGTACGCTTGATTTCTTCCGGCTCGGGGTCGGCTTTTATTTTGCGGAGAATCTTGTCAATCTGCTCCAGTTCCAAATCCACTACATCATCCATCAGGCGCTGCGCCATGCGCACGTGCTTTTTGAACAATTCGAAATTGAAGGAAGCCTCTTTTGTAAACGGCTTCTCCACGTAGCTGTAAAGATTAATCGCCACGAGCCTGCAACTGTCATAGGGACACAGCGGAATCTCCCCGCACGGGTTGGTTGAAATCGTCCTGAACCCCAAATCAGCATAGCAATCAGGCACTGACTCGCGAATAACCGTGTCCCAGAAAATCACGCCCGGCTCGGCTGACATCCACGCATTGTGCACAATTTTCTTCCACAACTCCCGCGCGTCAATCTTCTTCACTATTTTCGGATGGCGCGCATCTACCGGAAACTGCTGCACGTAAGGCTTGCCGTGTATGGCGGCTTCCATAAATGCATCATCAATGCGCACCGAGATGTTCGCCCCCGTCACTTTGGTGCCGTCCATTTTTGCGTCAATGAACTTTTCAGCATCCGGATGGCGGATGGAGAGCGTAAGCATCAGCGCCCCGCGCCTGCCGTCCTGCGCTACTTCACGCGTTGAGTTGGAAAACCGCTCCATGAACGGCACGATGCCCGTGGAGGTGAGCGCGCTGTTCATCACCGGGCTGCCTGACGGGCGGATGTGCGACAGGTCGTGACCTACCCCGCCCCTGCGCTTCATAAGCTGCACCTGCTCTTCATCCGTCTTCATGATTCCGCCATACGAGTCAGCCTGTTCGCTGCCGATTACAAAGCAATTGGAGAGCGAGGCGATTTGGAAATCATTGCCGATGCCTGCCATCGGTCCGCCCTGCGGAACAATATATTTGAATTCACGCAGCAGCTCATAGATTTCGCTCTCCCGCATCGGATGAGGATATTTCTTTTCGATGCGTGCAAATTCATGCGCCAGCCTGCGGTGCATGTCGTCAGGCGTCAGCTCATAAATGTTCCCCTTTGAATCTTTCAGCGCGTATTTGTTAATCCATACGTTGGCTGCCAGCTCATCGCCCCTGAAGTATTCAAGGGCTTTAGGGAACACTTCGCTGTAGGTGTAAGCAGTGCGCTTCATTTCAGTGCGGGTTGCAGCATCGGCTTTTTTCTTCCGGGGATTCACAGCTATCGTAGCTTCCTCAAACATGGTGATTCATTTATGACTGAAAAATTAAGGCTGGCATCCGCTGAATACAAAATTACGGGATGGGATTTTATGAACATTCAGAGGAAAACAACTGCTTGACTTTGAAAAAGCATAGAAGGGCTATGAGCAGCTGCGGAATTTTGCGTCTCAAACCGGTTCCCTCTTCTTTAGAAGAACCGGAAGAAGACTTCTCTCAGGAATTACTGCGAGTGAAAAGATGAAGTGAAACGAGTTTCACACTTCGCTTGAGTATTAACATAAGAGCTACCGCTGCGCGGTGGCAGTGATGTCAACGGTCGCTCTCGAATCCTTCAACATGATATCAGCCTGCTGCCATGCTTTATCAAAGCGGGCTTTTACGTCTTCTGCTTCCTTGTTTTTCTTTTGTTTCAGGAGCGCCTCATGCAAGCCATTCAGCGACCAGCCATTTTCAGGAAGAATTTTTAAATCAGCATTATACACTTTTTCTGCATCGGCAAATTTTCCGGCAGCCAGCATCGCAGCGCCCAGTTCATGCCTTACCGGATAAATCCAGTCAGATGGTTCAGTATATAATAGGCTGTCTTCCGTTGCCACACCCTCCTGCAGCAGGGAGATGGCTTTGTCAAAATCTCCCTTCCGTTCAGCAATCCGCGCTTCAAGCACGCACCGCGCTATTTTCGTGACGGTGCTTGCGGAGTTGTATGACCAGAAAATCATTTTAATCAGTGTCGAATCATTTTCTGCTGCCTTCACTGCTTCCAATTCTTTTTCAGCTTCCGGAAGCTGATTTTTATCAGCGTATGCCATGCCGCGTGCATAATGCCAGAATGCCGCGGGAAAGAGCAGTTCCTCTTTAGGTGCAGGCAGATTCAGGATGTCTTCCCATTTGGCAAACTTTACCAGCACCGAGTAAGGCACCGCCAGAAATTGCTGCATCGTTTCGAGCCCCGGCATCTGCACCGAACCAATGTCGGTATGCTTCATTGTGCTGAAAGCAGCAGCAATGGCTGTTTTGCTGTTGCCCTCCATGCCGGCAGCGGATGCCAGGAAGTGATGGTTGTGCGGCACATACACCAGCGGGTAAACGCCTTGCGCATTCGTTGAGGCTAAATAAAGACTGTCTGCCGCTGTGCCCAGTTGGTTTGAAAGGGTGGCTTTGTGATAATGTCCGGTTCGCATGTACGTGTGAGAAGCCATGTGCACCAGGTGTCCGGCTGCGGGTGAAAGCGTCATCAGGCGGTCAGCGCTTGGCAGCGCCAGCTCAGGAGTTTGCGAAGCTTCGGTGGCATGAATGTAGAAATGATTGGCTCCGGGATTGAGCGAATCGGTTGCCAGCGCCTGCTGAAGCACGTTGAGTATTTCGGGCGTCCAGGGTTTGGGAGTTCCGTCTTTGTACCAATAATCCCACGGATGCAAGTCCATCAGCGATTCAGCGAACAGCGCAGCGATATCGGCATTGCCGGGAAAGCGGTTATACACTTCCCGCATGGCAGCGGCATAGGCGGAGTCGAGCGGAGCGCGGCTGGCGGCTTTGTCATCAGTGTAGCGCTGCACCAGCGCGTCAATGAGCGCCTTCTCCCACTCGCTGACCTTTGATGAAAGCTCCTGTGCCCTGCGGGAGGCTTCAAAAGCTTCCGGCACGGAAGCAGTGTCCATCACGGGCACGTTGATATTGGGACCTAGTACCAGCGCCACGCCCCAGTAACACATGGCGCACTCCGGGTCGAGGTGCGCAGCATAGCGGAACGAGCGCGCGGCTTCAGCATGGTTAAAGCCGTGCGATAAAATCAGCCCCTGGTTGAAATAGAGTTGAGCTGAATCAGAGGAGGTAGTGATTTTTAGCTGATGTTTTCCAAGATTGCCGAAAAGCGGAGCTCTTTCCACCTGCGGTTTTTGCTCGGTTTGGCAAGCGTTAAAGCAAGCCACAGAAAAAATGATTGCTAAGAAAAAGGACGATTCCTTGAAAAAAATAACATTTTTCATGGCTGAAAGTTTTTTTGAAATAAAATGCGGGATAAAAATAAAAAAAGGACGGGGTTTACAAAATAATGAATGTTTAAGAAGTGAGAGTTATTCCGAACTCCTCCCATCCGCCAAGGTTTTTTTCAGCTCGTTTCCAGGGCATATTTTTTCAGTTCAGCGGCAAGGGAAGGTCCCAGGTACCGTTCCACTATTTCATGCAGCAGATAAATCAGCGGAGTCAGCACAATCGCCATCACAAATTTGTAGATGTAGTTTTTCACGCCAATCGCCAGCACCAGGCGCAAATCCCACTCCGCACCGATGTAAAAGGCAATCAGCAGCACAACAAAGCTGTCAATGAATTGAGAAACCAGCGTTGAGCCGGTAGCCCGCAGCCAGATGCTTTTTTCTCCGGTAAGCCGCTTCACCCGGTGAAATACGGTTACATCCACCAGTTGGCCGATGAGGAACGCGGTCAGCGAGCCGATGATAATCCAAAGTCCTTGTCCGAACACAAGCCGGTAGGCGAAATTGTAATCGCTCACTTTTGAACGAATGGCTTCCTGCTGCTCAGCCGAAAGCTGCGAACCGATATGCGATTGGGGCCACCATTCAGCGGGAGCCGTGTGGATACCCATATAAAACATCAGGAAGGAATAGGAAATGAGCCCCGCCGCGAGGAACGAAAGCAGCCGCACGCCTCTTCGCCCATAGTATTCATTGATAACGTCAGTCAGAATAAAAACGAAGGGCCACAGCAGCACACCGGCAGTGAGGTCGAAGGTTTGCTCCGTTCCGAATATATTCAATTTGATGGGAGCAATGCCCAGCGTACGCTCCAGAGAAAATATTTTCACACCGATAAATTCAGCCACCAGCGCATTGGCAATGAAGAAACCACCCAAAAAAATGAACAACCTGCTCGCTTTGTTGTGAACAACCTTCACATTTTCCATAGATAATTGGTTAGAGTGAGTTCTTTTGGGGATAGGAAATTACAAGTGTAAGGAATGTTTTGGCAGTTTGCCTTATTCAGTTAAGCTATCATAATCGCTCATTCAAGCGTTCACAAATCAATGACTAATGAGAAAATAACCAAGAACTGAATCCACTCAACCCCCGATACTTACCTAATCAGCGTCACGCTTCCCTTCCGGTATTTTTCCAAATCCGGAGGCTTCACGCCCCGCACGAATTTCGCGTCCAGGTAGTAAACGTAAACTCCCGGATTACAGAGTTTGCCGCGGTAGGTGCCGTCCCAGCCGGTGGCGGGGTCAAATGATTCAAACAGCTTTTGACCCCAGCGGTCAAAAATCAGCAGGTGAAAGGATTCAAAGCCTTGTCCGTAAATTAAAAACACATCATTCTCAGTGTCTCCGTTGGGCGTAAAGGCATTGGGAATATAAACGAGCGGTTCCAGCAGCGTGTCAACAGTTATTGGAATCGTTACGGTGTCAGAACAGCCGTTGTCATCGGTTGCAATGGCAGTGTAAATGATGTCATCCTCGGGCGATGCGGCTACACGGTCGCAATGCGTGCAATTCAACCCTGCAGACGGAGTCCAATCATAGCTAATACTTGCGGATGATGCATGGAACAATTGTATCCGTGTGGTTTCTCCTTCAATAATGGTGTCGGCTGGCGGAACCGCGCGCAGTCCGATTGAATCATTTTCATTCACCACATAAAAAGCCGATGCGCTGCAACCATTGGTGTCGGTGAGCATCACTTCGTAGGCTCCGGCACCGGCATCCTTTGCGTTGGAAGTTTCTCCTCCGGGTATCCATAAATAAGATGCATAGCCGATGGGTGCGGTGAGGGTTGTTTCCTGTCCAAAACAAACTGTAGTGGTGTCGCCACTCACGCTGATTTCTATCACCGTGAGGCGCGTGGTGAGAATGCTATCACAACCTGTGGAAGCACCGAACGTGTCCGTGTAAGTACCGGTGGAGTTCTGCCAGGCGCCTCCGGCAAAATAGTTTTCGCCTGCGCATATGAATGTGTCAAGTTGATAGGTGAGAATGGGAATAATGGAAAGGTTCGTCACCACGGTGCTGTCGCAGCCTCCGCTGGAGTTCAGGGTGTCAATATAAACTCCGGTGGCTTTTTGCCAGGCGCCTCCGGCATAAACAGAATCTCCTTCACAGATAGCCGCAGAAACGGTTGTGACAAACGTATCCAGCACGGTGAGCCTTGTCGTTACGATGCTGTCGCAGCCTCCGGCAGCAATGAAACTGTCAATATAAACTCCGGCAGTGGTTTGCCAGGCGCCTCCGGCAAAATAGCTTTCGCCAAAACAAACAGACACATCGAGAGGCGTTATCAATGTATTCGCAACGGACAGCGTTGTAATAACGGTGCTGTCGCATCCGGCTGCGGAAAAAAAACTGTCGTAATATACCCCCGGAACAGATTGCCACGCCCCGCCAGCAAAAAACGAATCACCCTGGCAGATGGCTGCGCTGATGTTGGATACGAATGTATCAGATACGGTGAGTGTAGTGGTAACGATACTGTCGCAGCCGCTTGCAGCCGGGTAAACATCTGTGTAAATGCCTGAAGCCGTTTGCAAGGCCCCCCCCGCCATGTAGCTTTGTCCCTCGCAAATTGCGGCATCCACCGCAACGCGGATGGTATTTATCACGGTGAGTGCAGTCGCCACCGTACTGTCGCATCCTGAACGGCCTAAAAGACTGTCAACGTAAATTCCGGAGGCAGTCTGCCAGGCGCCTCCGGCATAAACAGAATCTCCTTCACAGATAGTGACGGTCACACTCACCTGAAAAGTATCCGCCACGGTAAGGATTGTTGTAACGATGCTGTCGCACCCGCCTGCTGCAATGAAACTGTCAACATAAATACCCGCAGATGTTTGCCAGGCTCCTCCTGCAAAATAATTTTCACCGCTGCAAATCATCACGTCATTCTGAACGCGGATGATGCTGTCAACGCTTATTAAAGTCATCACCGTGCTGTCGCAGCCATCAGAGTTCGTCAGATAATCGAAGTATGTTCCTGCCGATGTTTGCCAGGCGCCCCCGGCAAATAATGAGTCGCCCTCGCAAATAAAAGCATGGATAATGGTTAAGCTCGTGTCCAAAACAGCAAGTACAGTGGTCACCACGCTGTCGCAGCCATTGGCTGCCGCAAATGTATCATAATACACTCCGCTCGTGTTTTGAAACGCTCCGCCTGCATGCAGCGAATCACCTTTGCAGATACTCCTGTTTACGGAAGTAACGCTGTTGCCCAGCACATCCAGCGCGGTGATGACCGTGCTGTCGCAGCCATTCCCGTTCGTCAGAACGTCATAATACACGCCTGCCGAATACTGCCATGCCCCGCCCGCAAACAATGAATCGCCATCACAAATGGAAGCGCTGATATGCGTAACGCTTGTATCGAGCACCGTCAGGTTCGTGGTCACCACGCTGTCGCAGCCATTGGCTGCCGCAAATGTATCATAATACACTCCGCTCGTGTTTTGAAACGCTCCGCCTGCATGCAGCGAATCGCCCGTGCAGATTGAAACATATCGAGTGATGAAAGAATTACCGAACACTGTCATCTCGGTGATTACAATCATATCACAGCCGACAGCTTGCGGAACAGTGTCGTAATAAATTCCCTGTGTATACTGCCAGGCGCCACCCGCAAAAAAGGAATCTCCGTTACAAATCACCACCAACCGGTTCATGGCGAGGTAAGGAAGCACCATTAAATCGGTCACCACCACGCTGTCACATCCGCTGGCGGCTGTGAACGTGTCATAATAAAGTCCCGGAGTGTTTTGAAATGCTCCGCCTGCAAAAAAAGAGCTGTCGGGACAGATGGCAGCGGTCCTGTTGGTTACTGGTGAATTCATCACAGTGATGGTCTGGGTGACGGAGTCAGAACAGCCATTCACCGTTACCGTCAGCGCCACATTGTAGTTTCCTGCGGCAGCGTAACTGTGGTTTGCCACATGCCGGGATGAAGCGATGGTTCCATCCCCCAGATTCCATGCAAAGCTTGCGATACCCGTGTAAGTGCTTGTGTTATTGAAGTCAAAACTGTTTTGCAACAGGCACTGCGGAGTCACGGTAGTGAATGCTGCATTCACTTCAGGCGCCACGTTCAATTGGAAAGAAGCGATAGCCGTTTGCCCAGCGCAAAAATCCGTCACCGTCACCGTGTAAGTTGTAGTTACTGCCGGATTTACCGTGATGGATTGAACATCCGCTCCTGTGTTCCATAAATATTGATACGGCACAAGCATACTTCCTGAACCGGTTGCATTTAGGGTAGCCTGCTGGTTCAGGCAGATGGTATCCGGTCCGGTGATAGCCGCACTCAGCGGCACGTTGTCGAAAATGAAAAGAGTGTCTCTCTTAAACAGGTTGCAGCTGCACACGTCCTGGTAAGAAACAATCACGCTTTCCTGACCTTCCACCATGCCGTCAAGAATCGTGTTCAGGCTGAAGCTTGCTGAATATTCATTGGCAGGAATCGTGATGCTGTGAGGCACGTTCTGGAAATCCATGCCTTCCACCGCGGTTCCCGATAGGGTGAAAGCAATTGTGATGGCATCCGTTATGTTCGTGCTGTCCTCGCGGAAAAAAGTGAACGTGCCATCCGAGCATCCCTCAAAAGCATCTCTGGTGCCGCTGCCGGTCACCGCTCGTATTCCTACGCTCTGCCCTGCCGTGAAGCTTTGCGCCTGCAGAAACACGCCCGAATCATACAGCTCATCGCCCACATCTGCAATTACTAATTTGATGTGATACGTGTCGCAGGGCACCACCACCATCGTGGCGGTGAGCGGCACGGTGTAGCCGTCAAACTGCGTCACCTGTCCTCCGTTGTTGTCAATATAATAAGCAATGTTGCTGAGGCTGGTGCAGTTGGCGGGGTCGTAGGGAATGCCGAGGAAATCTCCGGGCGTACCGTTGTTCACTGAATTAATCGCCACTGGGATGGCGGTTCCCGGAATCAGCGCGATGTTTGTGTTGGGGGCATAGCCCGTTCCCGAAACAAGAAACGCGAATACATCATTGTATTCCGAGCACACGAATTCATTGTATTCTTCCGAAGCGAAAATGTAACGGAATGTCACTGTGTCGTTGAACGAAACAAAGTCAAACTCCAGCGAGGAGGCATCGTAAGTCGGAAAAACTCCCGTCACCGCTTCCAGCGTAGCATCACCTGGCGTGCCGGGAGCATAGCCGGCATCCTCTGTGCTGTTAGGTCCTGGCGCCACGTCCGTATTGCCCGTTGTCAGTATCAGACCTGATTCCATGCCGATGCCCGACCCATTGGAAAAATACCCCACCGCAGGCGCAGCGCCCGTATAA
>DATLYB010000161.1:0-4066 GCA_035575215.1 Chitinophagales bacterium | reverse complement strand
CATCAGCACCAGCATTCACGGTGATGGAATTCACCGTCACCGTCACGGTTTTAGTGATGGTGTCAGGCTCTGCATCAATAATAGTGGCGGTATAAGTGGTGGTTGTGGTAGGTGTGGCATTGGTGGTCGGGCTGAAAGGAGCTGTCAAGCCGGTGGTGGGGCTCCAGGACACATTGTAAGGCGGTGTGCCGCCCACGGGATTGACGCTGAGGGTGACGGTTTCTCCGGGGCAGATGCTGCTGGCTCCTGAAATGGTGGAGGTGAGTGCCGGGTCAATTGTCACAAACGTTGTGAAGGCAAAATTCTGGATGGTAAATTCTTCACATTCTTCGGTTTCGCCAATAATCTGGTCGCCATCGCAATTGTAGGCAACACTGTTGATGCCGGTAAGGTTGGTAGTGCCTGCCCATACGATAAGCCTCCACAAGCTGTTCAACTCAAACACGGAGGTATAAGCGCCCTGTCCATTGGCGCAGGCGCCACCACAGCGTTCGCCATAGCCGGCAAGAACGGTGAACGTGTTGGCGGTATCGCCATAGAAGTGAACGCCAACAAGAAACTTCTCGCCCATACCTAACTGCAGGTCAGGAACAATGGAAAGAACTCCAAGCATGTTGGCACCCGGTGTCAGCGAAGTGGTCGTAATAATCAAAGTATCATAAAGCACGGCATTGATGATTTGCTCCTGATTTTGTCCGGTGCCAATTGAGTTTACCCTTAAGCCTGCCGCACCCTCATATTTGTAAACCGAAACCTGAATGGTATCGGGGGTGCCTGTTACATTCTCGTGGGTAACGAACACCTGGATGCTGTCAATTTTTACCGCAGTGGAGCTGTAAGGAAATGCCACCAGATTGGCTGCATCGTAAAGGGTGTCATACACCACCACTGCCCAATGCAAGCCGAACACGGTAGTGTCAATTGTTCTGAATCTGGAATTCAGGCTCCAGATAAAGCGGTCGTAAACGCCTCCGGAATCCACCGTGGCAATTTCATCCACCGCATCGTAATCAAGAATGATTTGCTGCACTAATCTGCCGCCCGCTTGCGGATTTGCCTGATGCTTAAGAGCCGCAACATGCGCACGGTCAACCGGCTGCATCCCGGCAGGCAACTGACCGGCAGTAACGGCTTTTTTGTTAAGCGGAATTTGTCCGAATGCGCCAAGGTAAATGCACACAATAGCAATGGTTTTGATGAACCTTTTCATGATTGTTTGTTTAAAATTTAATGGGTTTTGAGTTAGGGGTGTAAAAATACACCTTTCGCTATTATTTCAAAATGCTTTGGAAAATTCCTCGTGTCAGAATTATGTAAGAAAACTTACGGGTGGACGAGTGCAATAATTTCATCTCGACATCACCGCTTTTCCGTAATAAGTTTCATGCTGTGTTTGCAAGCGGTAGATAATCAAACCATGGGTGATAACAGATGGTAAATAGGTTATCACTTTCAGTTCGCCAGCCGCTACTTTTCCATCGAACGCCACGGCAAGCCGCTGTCCGGTGACGCTGTAGATTTCAAGGGTGGCTCTTGCGTCTTCCATGAGAGAAAATTCAATGTTGAGCACTTCGGAAAATGGGTTCGGATATGCTTGTAGGTTAATGGAATTTCCATTAATTATTACTTCGTCTTCCATCGTCATTTTTTCAGCCACCTCCAAACATGGATTCAGGATGCCACAAGCGCCTAACTGGTCGCCATGAGCCAAATGGGCTGCAACCGAACTCGCGCTGACGCACAATGTCACAGCACGTCCCGACTGCGTCCGGTGGCAAATCTCCACGCCTCCTTTCCCGCGTCCGATGCGGCAGCGGATATCCCACACGCAAATCGTAATGCAATCTGTTGCCACGCAGCCCAGCGCATCGGTAACGGTAACACAGTATGTGGTGGTGACAGCGGGACAAGCTTTGAGTGTGGCGCCCGTTTCGCCATTGCTCCATGCGTAGGTGAGCGGACGGGTTTCACCGGTAACGGCTGGCGATAAGTTTGCACAGGATAATGGCGGATAGCCTCTGTAAACGGTTACCTCATTTCCCAGCTCAGCAGTCACGTTGCACGGGTTGACGCATCCCGGAACCGGAAAATGCTTGCAAACGCCTAAAATGCAGGCGTCATTGGTGCAAGGGTTTGAATCCAAACAGTTTTTAGGAACATAGCTGCAACCACCGTTCATACAGGCGTCATCGGTGCAGGCATCATTATCATCGCAGACAACGGGAAGGAATACGCAACTGCCCCCTGCGCAGAAATCATTCGTGCAGGCATCGTTGTCATTGCAAATAATAGGAATATTGGAGCACGTTCCGTTATCACAGGCATCCTGCGTGCAGGCATTGGCATCATCGCAATCCAGCGGCTCATACACGCAATCTCCCCCTTCGCATTTGTCATCGGTGCAGGCATCATTGTCATCGCACCGCACAGGGATGTTTATGCAATTGCCATTTACGCACGCATCATTCGTGCAGAGGTCGTTATCGTTACAATTAAGGACTTCACATGGGTCATTGCAGCCGGGGATGACTGTATGGCTGCACGCTCCATTCACACATTCATCAAAGGTACAGGCATCGTTGTCATTGCAGTTAATGGGCGTGAAGACGCATTGGTTGTCCACACAGTCATCATCGGTGCAGGGATTGCCGTCATCGCACGAAGGCTCAGCAAGCGTTGACGAAGCGAACGCCTGGCAACCACTTGCATCAGTCACTGTAACGTGGTAAATGCCTTCGCAAAGTCCTTCAGACTGACGCGGCTTCACACAAATGGCGTTAACCTTGGCATTATTCACCACGCCATCGAATAAAATGTTCAGCACTCCATCATTGACCGGCACGTTGAACGATTTGATGACTGCAATGGCAGCCCCACCGGCATCAGCGAAAATGTCATAATCGTCAAGAACCAGCATGCCTTCCATGCTTACGTCAAACAGGCGACTGCCAGCCCCACCGGCATGACCGGGCGTGCCAAAGAAAATTTCTGCAAAGTGAAGCTGCACGGTGTAATCGCCATTTACTACGGGGATGTTGTAGCTGAAAAAGCCGCTGTTGCCCACATATCGCTCCGACTGATACAGAACATCATCCGTAGTATTGGCTATGGGAATAGCATTGGTGAAGGATGTTCCACCGGAAAAATCCTGGTCGGTAAGAAAGTTGTCGCCATTGGAAGCGGTGTAGGGTCCGCCACCTGCATTGATGCATTTGGTGGTGCCGGTGCCTGCCGTTCCGATAGATTGGGTTGTTTCGCCTGTTGACCACGAGTAGCTGTAGGGAAGAACACCGCCAGTTGCGTTCACGGCAGCCGTTCCGTCACAGGCACCGCATGCAGCGGGATTAGTGCCCTGTACGGTTGCCGATAATCCTGAAGAAAAATTGATGCATACTACCTCATCGCACAAGTCAATCGTGCAGGGATTGCCGTCATGGCAGTCTTCATCTTTGACGCACTGCCCGAAACAAAGCGCAGATAGCAGGATTGCGGTTGAAAAAAAGAAAATGTCTTTCATGGCGATGGATTTTTATTGCATGTAAACTGATGATGCTTGAATCAGCCAAATCACCCCCCCCGCACGGGTTTGGCGCTCAGCAAAATAATAATGAAGCGAAAAACATCTTGCGAAGAAGGCGGAAATTAATGGGTAAAAACCCGCGTGGCATGGGAACCCCGGAATGTGATTACTTTAGCGGCTTCCGGTCCAGGCTTTTTTAATTTGCAGGAACAAATGGCGCATCGCTTTATTTACGATTTTGCTCTCATCCTTTATTTTTTAGCTGCAAACGTCATTTCATCTTTTAGTTCCAAAGCGCAAAAATGGCTGCAAGGACGGAAACGCGTGTGGCAGGAACTGGAGAAACTCCAGGCAAGCAAAAAAAGAATCTGGTTTCATTGCGCGTCCCTCGGTGAATATGAACAGGCTTTGCCGCTGATGGAGAAATTTTCTGACCGAACCCGAAACGGCATCCAGGATTTCGAAATCATCGTCACTTTTTTTTCGCCCAGCGGGTATGAGATTGTGAAGAAAAAAAAACCAGATGTTCGTGTATTTTACCTTCCG
>DATLYB010000160.1:0-2498 GCA_035575215.1 Chitinophagales bacterium | reverse complement strand
GGGGCAACCCTCTTACATCTCCGCCACTCCATTTGGAATTCTCCAGCTCATCGGGAAATACAAAATTGCAACCACCGGAAAAAACTGCGTGGTCATTGGCAGAAGCAATATCGTGGGAACACCGATAAGCATCCTGCTTTCCCGCAACGCCTACCCCGGCAACTGCACCGTCACGCTGTGCCACAGTAAGACCAAAGACATTGCCTCGTTCACATCCGAAGCCGATATCATCATTGCTGCGCTCGGCAAACCGGAATTTCTGACTGCCGGCATGGTGAAAGAAGGCGCAGTGGTCATTGACGTGGGCATCACACGCGTTCCCGATACCTCCTCCAAATCCGGCTATAAGCTCAAAGGAGATGTGAAGTTTGATGAGGTGGCTCCCAAATGCAGCTACATTACGCCTGTCCCCGGTGGCGTAGGACCGATGACCGTCACTGCGTTACTGGGAAATACACTGAAGGCATGCAGGCGGGAAGTGTACGGTTGAGGAATTTGAATTGTCGCCCGTGCAAACGAGGCTTTAACTTTGAGGGCAGATGAACTTTCTTGCAGCAGATACGCGCATCGAAATCCCGGTGATGGAAACCTATCTCACCCTTCAGGGTGAAGGTTTTCACCAGGGCAAGGCAGCTTATTTCATCCGGCTGGCAGGCTGCGATATAGGATGCATGTGGTGCGATGTGAAAGAATCATGGGATGTAGATGAAAGTCAAATCAAATCCATCAAGGAAATTACAGCAGAAGCTGCATTGCACAAAAGCAGAATGGCAGTTATTACCGGAGGCGAACCTCTGATGTATAACCTGGATACCCTCACCAAAGCATTGCAGCAAGAAGGGTTCCGCACACACCTTGAAACATCCGGTGCTTATCCGCTCACGGGAACATGGGATTGGATTTGCCTCTCTCCGAAAAAATTCAAGCCGCCTCTTCCCGGCATCTTCCAATATGCGGATGAACTGAAAGTCATCGTTTACAACAAAAGCGATTTCAAATGGGCGGAAGAAAACGCAGAAAAGGTTTCAGCAAAATGCAAGCTGTTCCTTCAGCCGGAATGGAGCAGAGCAGAGCAGCTCCTTCCTCTAATCATTGATTACATCCGGCAGCATCCGCAGTGGGAATTATCGGTGCAACTGCACAAGTATCTGCATATGCCGTGAAGTAATCCAGTAAAAAACCCCTCCGCTATTAACGAAGGGGTTTCCAACAGAGGTTTATTTCTTTATTCAAACATCACCCTTCTGTAAGTCTGACCGCCACTGGTGAATTGGATATTCACGAAATAAACGCCATTCTCCAAGCCTTTCCTGCCCAAAGTGTACCGGGTAAGATTTTTTACATCTTCCGACCTCGCCAATTTTCCCGCAATATCAAACACCTGAATGGAACGGATGGCTTGTGATGCGTCATTCACGCGGATGCTGATTTCGGTGGATGACGGGTTGGGGAACAGTTCCACGTCCACATCATTCACTTTCGTTTCGTTGATGCCTACGCACGGGTCGGTGTAGGTATCGTCAATCAGCACTTTATAGGCGCGGGGAGCGAAGTAAGCGATGATGGTGTCAATATACGCCAGCGCTCTTCCTTTCGAGGCGTTTGGATTCACCGGTGTAGCAGCGGAGTACCATCCCCACGGCTCAAATCCCACGCCATAGAACGGATAGTTTCCTTCGTAAACGTTGCCGTCTGTGCTGGCGGGAGCCGCGCAGAAATCACCGCCTTTCAGCGCATCCTGGTTGCCCAGGTTGTCGCCATACGGGATGTAATGTCCCGGACCGCTCACTTCAATCACGGGCTGGCCGGTTGCAGCCACTATTACCACTGCCGTTTCGTAAGGAGAACCCGGGTCGGCAACTCCGTGGAACGCAACCACCGGAGGCTCCCCGGCATTAATCCAACTGAGGTCGCCCACGTCACCACCCAGGCTCAGCACCAGTTGAAAGTCGGAAGCTTCACCGGCATGATTTTCATTATTGAGCTGACCGCCAAAGCCATCGAAATTGCCCCACAGTGTGGTGTCAATAAACGGGTTGCCCGTGCTGTCAACAAATTTCGCCTGCGACAATTCGGAACCTTGATTGAGATTTCCAGCGGCAAGCGCCACATAGGCTCCGGAGTTTGAGCCGCCTACAACAAACTTATCCTGAGCGACTTTGTAGGTGGAAGCATTCGCCCTGAAATAGCGAATCAGCGTTTTTGCATCCTGCATGGCTTTATACACTGCCAGGATAATGGTTTTGGCGCGCGTTTCCTGGTCAGCACCCAGGGGGTTCCAGCCCAGGCGGTAATCAAAGGAGGCGGCTACGTAACCCATCTTTGCAAAGCGGGTGCACATTTCAATAAGGCAACTGTCGCTCTTGGTGCCGAAGGGTAAGCCCGTGAACGAATTGGGCAGAAAGCTTCCGGCATGGCTCAGCAATATCACAGGACGATTGGCAGCGGTATCGCCCGTGGGAGTATAAATATCAACCACCAGCGAGTCAACGTAAAGC
>DATLYB010000159.1:0-6434 GCA_035575215.1 Chitinophagales bacterium | reverse complement strand
AAATATCAGGACGAACAGAAGATTTCGGAATTAGACAGCGAACTGATTCCCACCCTGCTGAGCCGTTTCTATGCGGCTACAGGCAATCTGCAATCAGCCTTCAATCAACTGTACCAAGAGGTATATGGCATGGCTTCCATTGCTGTTTTACCCGCAGGATTAAAAAACATTCTGCTGGCTACCAACAATGGCTCGCTTTATTTCGCAAGCAAAAAAGAAACTGCCTTTATCTTCGCCTCTGAGCGCCCCATTCTAAAAAAATTTATAGAAAAGCTCTCCGGCTCCCCTCCGTTTTCACCATCCGCTATTCAGCATCTGGAAGCAAACAGTGCATGCGTTGCGCGGCTGGGTGATTTTGATTTTTCAGTGCAGCCTATTTCCGCTGCCGAACATGAATTTCCTACTGTGGAAAAAAGAAACCAGCCCCTCGCTGCCGTTGAAATAACAGAAAAAGTAAAGGACAAGCCGGTGTATGTCAACACCAGCATGGAGCGCAGGGCTTATCCAGCGCCCCCGTCAATCATCCATGAGTTGGAGCAGAAGCAGGAACGCATCAATGCCCTGAAACGCTGCAGCAAATGCATTCTGCCTGAAACATTTCCATTTATAGAATTCGATGACGCAGGCATCTGCAATTACTGCAACAATCACCATCCTATCCAATATGGAGGATTGGAAGCCTTCTCCAGGCTGCTGAATCAATACCAATCGTCTTCCGGGGGGAAACCGGACTGCCTTATGCCATTCAGCGGAGGACGTGACAGCAGCTATGCGCTTCATTTTATAAAAAAGGAATTGGGGATGAATCCCATCGCTTTCTCCTATGACTGGGGAATGCTTACCGACCTGGCTCGAAGGAATCAATCGCGCATGTGCAGCAGGTTGGGGATTGAGCATCTGCTCGTTTCAGCGGATATCAGAAAAAACCGCGAACATATCCGCAAGAATGTGAGCGCCTGGCTGAAAAGACCCCGTCTCGGAACCATCCCTCTTTTCATGGCAGGGGATAAAAAATTTCTTTACATCGTGAATCAATTGATGAAAGAGTACAATCTTCAGCTTTCGATAGTCGGTGAAAACCTGCTTGAAACCACGCGCTTTAAGACCGGCTTTTGCGGAATAAAGCCCACCTTTGGCAACACATTCACCTATACGCTTCGGTATAGAGATAAGCTAAAGATGCTGCTATTCTATGGAAAAGAATATCTCATGAACCCGGCTTATATCAACAGTTCCCTGTTGGATATTTTGGATGCCTTCAGGTCATATTATGTTATCAGGCATCGGAACATCAATCTTTTTAATTACATCCCTTGGGAGGAGGAAAGGATAGAACGCACGTTGATTGAACAATACGATTGGGAAACCGACCCGGGCACTTCCACCACCTGGCGTATCGGTGACGGCACGGCTGCTTTCTATAATTACATTTATTACACGGTAGCAGGATTTACCGAGAATGACACTTTCCGGAGCAACCAAATCCGCGAAGGCTTGATAACCCGTGAAAAGGCGCTTGAAAAAGTGAATTCCGAAAACACACCCCGGTTCGATTCTATTCAATGGTACTGCAGCACAGTCGGAATTGATTTTAAGACTGCTATCCCAATCATCCACCGGATTCCCACGCTCTATTAATCACAGAAAATTGAAGCATTTACAATTTCTGAAACCTGATGGCGGACAAGCCTAAATTGCTCGTTACCACTACTTCTTTTCCCCGGTGGCAGCACGATACGGTGGGTGGCGGCACCTTTTTTATTGAATTGCTGCAGCCGCTTTCAAAACAAGCCGAAATACATGTTTTAGCTCCTCATTTCAAAGGCGCACCGCCCTATGCTGAAATTGAACAAATAAAAGTGCACCGTTACAAGTTTTTTCCCTTCAACGCATTCGAGCTCATCAATCAAAGCGGTTTGGCTGAAACGCTCAGCCGGCACAAATGGAAATTGCTGCTGGTTCCCTTCCTTCTTTTTTTTCAACTGCTGAATATTCACCGTCTTGTGAAAAGGCATGGAATCAGCCTGATTCACGCCCATTGGACCATTCCGCAGGGAATCGTTGCCGCTTTTTACAAAAAATTTTTTAACCGCAGCATCAAGCTACTGGTCACC
This sequence comes from Chitinophagales bacterium, assembly GCA_035575215.1. Classification (GTDB taxonomy): domain Bacteria; phylum Bacteroidota; class Bacteroidia; order Chitinophagales; family CAIOSU01; genus DATLYB01. The sequence continues at coordinate 4,320 of DATLYB010000159.1, read as the reverse complement.
TCCCACGGCAGCGACCTGAACATGTCATTCGGCTCGTTGGGTAAAAACCTGAACCGGTTCGTATTGAGAAATGCGGATGCGCTAACGGTGGTGAGCAATGCATTGAAAGAAAAGGCGGAGAAATTGGGCTGCGCTAAAGCGATAAACGTGATTCCGATGGGAGTTAATACAGACCTCTTCCGCCATACTGAAGCAAGCCGGGCATTGCGGGAAAAATTAGGAATCAGGAAATGGATGCTCCTTTTTGTTGGCTATTTCTATGAAGTAAAAGGAATCGAGTACCTTCTCAGAGCGATGCCTCAGATTGTAAAGCAGCAGCCTGAAACAACCCTGGTGCTGGCGGGGGATGGAATTTTACGAAAGAAATTAACCGCACTGGCGAACGAACTTGGCATCAGCAGTCAGGTGCGATTCGTGGGATTGGTTGCCCCTTCGCTGCTGCCGGCTTATTATTCAGCAGCGGATATCGTCCTGATGCCTTCGCTGGAAGAAGGATTCGGATTGGTGTGGGCGGAAGCAATGAGTTGCGCATCGCTGGTCATCGCCTCCGATATCAACGTTTTCAAAACACACATCCTTGACGGAGAAACCGGCTTTTTAGTGAAGGCGAAAGATGAAATGGCAATTGCCGGGAAGGTGGTTGAAGTGCTTGGCTCCATTGATAAATGGCACCATGTACGGAATCATGCGCGCAATTATGTTCAAGCTAATTTCAGCTGGAATATCATCGCGTCAAAATATTCTGCAATCATAAGCCAACTCAGTGAAGCGGGAAAATAAGAAAGTACTGCTCATCTTCAACCTCGTTGAATATCCTACCCGGATAACTTTAAAAGAGCATTTGCTGTCATTTAAAAAGTATTCGGGGCACTCCGTCTATTACCTCAACTTTTTCTTTTCAAGAAAGACCCTCCGATGGCTGTTAAACTCTGTTGAATTTGACCTGGTGATATTCCACCACTCGTTTACCAATCATTGGTATGAATTTTTGTTCAGGCGGGATTTGAATTTTCTAAAAAAACTCCATTTTAAAAATGCCGTCAAAGCTGCTTTCTTTCAGGATGAATACCACCATTCCGATTGGAAATGCCGGTTAATTAACGAACTCGGAATTGAGTATGTCTTTTCGGTCGCAAACGAATCCGAGTTCAAAAACATTTACAACGGGGTGAATCATCAAAAGGTGAAATTCATCCAGGTGCTCACAGGCTATATTGACGAAGAGCAAATAACAAAAGTCCAGCGGCTGGAAAAGAAAGTGACACGAACCGTTGATATTGGCTACCGGGCTTTCGGGCAGGCGCCTTTTAAATTAGGAAGGTTTGGCATGCTGAAGAAAGAAATAGGCGACCGCTTCAACCAGGCGGCACCCCAGCGCGGATTGAAGACCGACATCTCCACCCGCGAAAACCGTTTCCTCGAAGGCGACCAATGGTATGAATTTCTTCTGCGGTGTAAATATGTGCTGGGGGTCGAAAGCGGTGCCAGCCTGCTTGACCGCAGCGGAGAAATCTCAAACAGAATTGATAATTATGTGCTTTCCAGCAAGACATTGCCTTCGTTTGAAGAAGTGGAGGCGAATTGCTTTCCGGGCATGGATGGAAACCTGAATTTAAAAACCATTTCCCCGCGCCATTTCGAAGCCTGCCTCACCAAAACCTGTCAGATTCTGATGGAGGGCGACTACAGCGGGCTCTTGAAGCCGGATGTGCATTACATCCCCCTGAAAAAGGATTTCAGCAATTTGGAAGAAGTGCTGGCAAAGGTCAAAGAAGACAGGCACCGCGAAAATATAGTGGAGAATTGCCGCAGAGATATACTCTTGTCAGGAAAGTACACCTATAAGGCTTTCGCTGAACAGGTGTTCAGCTCCATAAACTTTCCGGCTAATTCCAAAGGGGCTTCGCGCAAAGATATTTGGATGCTCCGGGTTACACAGTTGATTTTTTATGCCGACCTGGCGACTGCCTTCGTTTTTAAAAAAGTCATTTCGCCTGTTTACAATACAACGGTGGCAACGGCAGGTCGGGAGAGGATAAATAAAGTTTTAAGTAAATTCTTCGGCTTGGGGAGGCGGTGAAAAGCTTATTTTTGTTTTCCTTTTAAAAACTCCCATGCGAAAAAGTAAATTAAAGGATTCGAAGGTTTTGGTTATCGGGGGTGCCGGATTTATAGGTTCCTTTGTAGTCAATGAATTGCTGAAGACCGAAGTCCGGGAAGTAATTATTTATGACAACTTCGTGCGAGGAAAAATGAGCAACATCCGGGAACAGTTGAAAGACTCCCGTTGCTTGCTGTATCCTCATGGAGGAGATATACGTGAAACGGATATACTCCATGACGCCATGAAGGGAGTTGATTATGTGTTTCATCTGGCAGCGATGTGGCTGCTGCATTGCCGGGATTATCCCCGCACGGCTTTCGATGTGAACATTGCCGGAACTTTCAATGTGCTGGAAGCCTGTGTGAAAAACAATGTTAAAAAACTGGTTTATTCCTCGTCCGCTTCCGTGTATGGCGATGCAGTCGAAGTGCCAATGACTGAAAATCACCCCTTCAACAACAAGAATTTTTATGGAGCTACCAAAATTGCGGGTGAAGCAATGTGCACTGCCTTTAACGACCGCTACGGGCTGCCTATCATCGGGCTAAGATACATGAATGTTTACGGACCCAACCAAGACCAACATGCAGCCTATACCGGTGTTATCCCCATCATGCTGAATAAAATTGATGCCAATGAACCTCCCGTAATCAATGGTGACGGCTCACAAGCTTATGACTTTATTTATGTTGAAGATGCCGCAAGATGCAATATCGCGGCTATGGAAAGTGATATAAAATTCGGCTTCTATAATGTAGGAACGCAAATCCAAACAAGCATCCGGGAATTGTGTGACCTGATTCTCCGCCTGAAAAATTCAAGCTTGAAGGTCATCTATAAGCCTTACAACTCCGATGACGCACGCGCCTTGGTAAAAAACAGGATTGGATCTGCCGATAAGGCAAAGAAAGAATTAGGGTTTGAATTCAAATATGATTTGGAAGAGGGCTTATCCAAGCTTATCGAGTGGAGGGAAGCCTCCAAGACAATGTCATGGACGTGACACACTACCATTCTAAATTCATTTGTGAGCGAAGCAGTGGCAAAACGAAATATTCCAATATCCCTCCCCAGCACCGGGTTTGAGGAGTGGGAGGCTATTAAAGAACCTGTTTACAGCGGCTGGATAACTCAAGGTCCCAGGGTACGCGAATTTGAAAGGCTGTTCGCTGAGCGCCATCATGTTAAACACGCTATCGCAGTTTCAAACTGTACCACAGCCTTACATCTTGCGCTTGTGGCATTAGGCATCAGGCCGGGAGATGAGGTAATTGTTCCCGCATTTACTTGGGTTGCAACTGCCAATGCAGTGATGTATTGCAATGCCACCCCGGTTTTTTGTGATATCGATGCTGCTACTTTTAATATTGACGTCCGCGAACTGAAGAAAAAAATCACTGCGAAAACAAAAGCCATTATTCCGGTTCACCTCTTTGGCTTATGCGCGGATATTGATGCAGTAAAAAAAGCCGCGCCTGGCATTCCGATCGTGGAAGATGCAGCCTGCGCGGCAGGCGCTGCCGTTAATGGGCGTCCTGCCGGAAGCCTGGGGGATATCGGCTGCTTCTCATTTCATCCGCGTAAATCAATCACAACCGGAGAAGGGGGAATGCTCACCACGAACAATGACGCACTGGCTGAAAAATTGAACAGGCTGCGCAATCATGGCGCTTCCGTTTCTGAGGAGCAGCGCCATCAGGGACCAAAACCCTATATTCTGCCTGCTTTCGACATGGTGGGCTACAATTACCGGATGACTGACCTGCAGGGAGCGATGGGAGCAGTTCAAATAAAAAAATTAGACCGCTTCATTGACGAACGGCAAAAATGGGCTGAGTACTATTCAAATGAATTAGCATCGCTGCCGTGGCTGAAAACGCCCGTAACCCCGTCTGGCTACAAGCATGGATGGCAAGCGTATGTTGTGATGGTTGACGAATCAAAAGCCCCCATGAGCAGGAATGAAATAATGGAATTTCTTCAGCAAGAAGGCATCAGCACCCGCCCGGGAACCCATGCCGTGCACATGCTGAATTTTTATGCCAGAACATTTGGCATCCGGCCTGAAGATTATCCTGCCGCTTACGCTGCCAATGAGTACTCCATAACCATTCCGCTTCACAACAGGATGACTCCGGAAGATTACCACTACGTCATACAAATTTTTTGCTCCATAAAATAGTTTTAGTGGCATGTGCGGATTTGCAGGAATAATA
>DATLYB010000158.1:0-12639 GCA_035575215.1 Chitinophagales bacterium | reverse complement strand
GTCGGCTTTCCCAATGCAGGCAAGTCAACACTGCTTTCCGTTCTGACGGCAGCAAAGCCCAAAATTGCTGACTATCCCTTCACCACGCTGGTGCCCAATGTCGGCATCGTAAAATACCGCGACCATAAATCGTTTGTGATGGCTGACATTCCGGGAATCATTGAAGGCGCTCATCTGGGCAAGGGCTTGGGGTACCGCTTCCTGAGGCACATTGAGCGCAATTCGGTTTTGCTGTTTCTGGTTCCGGCTGACAGTCTGAACATTTATGCCGAATATGAAATCCTGCTGAACGAACTGGAAAAATTCAACAAAGAACTGCTCTACAAAAAGCGGCTGCTTGCCATCAGCAAAAGTGATTTGCTGGATGCCGAACTGCAAAAGCTGCTGAGGAAAGAGTTGCCGGACGTGCCGTATGTATTCATCTCCGCCCATACGGGAAAGGGATTGACTCAATTGAAGGATATGCTGTGGGAAGCGCTGAATGAATGTGAATAATTTGCAAGACGGGCTGTCTGTCAAGCGTAAATTTTACTTTCCGCAGAAATGGATTGCCGATTGGAAATTTGAATTCTGCATCACTTAGCCTATCTTTGCCTTCCTCAAAAAAAAATTACATGCTTATCATTGATGTAAAGGAAAGTGAATCGCTTGACAAGGCTCTTAAGAAATACAAGAAGAAGTTTGAAAAAGCCGGAACGTTGAAGGAGTTGCGCAGAAGACAGGCTTACATGAAGCCATCGGTAAGAAGAAGGAGCGAGGTGTTAAGAGCCGTGTACCGCCAGGCATTTACGGACAACGACAAATCAGAATAGTTAATTTTTTTTCACAGCCCCTATGTGGGCTTCAATTTATTGCGCGGGCTGATGTACCTTGACACATTTATCAGCTATCTGAAGCACGAAAAAAGGTATTCCCCCCACACGGTACAATCCTATCAAAACGACCTCGCCCAATTCCACCATTTTCTTAAGGAAAAGTGTGCTGTCGAAACGCCTGTGGCAGTATCGCACTTTCACATCCGGTCATGGATGGCAAGTCTGATGGAAAATAAAATTTCCCCGCGTTCGATTAACCGGAAAATTTCATCCTTAAAATCTTTTTTCAAATTCCTGCGGAAGACGGGAGAGGTGGCCGTCAATCCGATGCTGAAGGTAGTAGCGCCAAAAATTTCAAGGCGCTTGCCTGCTTATGTTGAAAAATCAGATACAGAAAAATTGTTGAAACATACAGAATTCAAAGAAGGCTTTTCAGGTAAGAGGGATAAATTGATTTTTGAAATTCTTTACCTTACCGGAATACGCCTTTCTGAACTCGTTAACCTAAAAGAGACAGATATTGACCGGGGAAGGAAGGAGATGAAGGTGGTGGGGAAAGGGAATAAACAACGGGTTATCCCCCTCCATCAAAATCTTTTGGAAAGCATTTCAGAATATCTGGCGTTAAAGGCTGAGAAATATCAAAGCGAATATCTGATAGTGACGGACAGCGGAAAAAAACTTTATCCGAAATTTGTTTACCGCACCGTGAATTTTTATCTTGGAAAAGTGACTACCGTTGAAAAAAAAAGCCCCCACACCATGCGTCATACGTTTGCCACACATCTTGTGGATAATGGAGCCGAATTGAATGCCGTGAAGGAGTTGCTGGGGCATTCAAGTCTGGCGGCAACGCAGGTTTACACGCATAACAGTATTGAAAAGCTGAAAGAAACTTATAAGAAAGCCCATCCAAAAGCCTGATGCTATGGAAATCAGAATTCAATCCATCCATTTCACCGCTGACAAGAAACTGCTGGATTACACCGAGAAAAAAATCAGCAAGCTGGAACACTTTTTCAACCATATCATAGATGTGGATGTGTACCTGAAATTCAACAGCGCCCACAGCCAGATAAAAGAAAAATCAGCCAACCTGAGAATGAGGGTCCCCGGCACTACGCTGGATGCAGAGGAAAACAGCGCAACCTTTGAAGAAGCCATTGACAAGGCGGTGGAATCGCTCAAGAGGCAATTAAAGAGGCACAAGGAGAAACTCAAAAATTAATTTGGCCGCAATTTTGTTATTTGGACGGAATTTCGATAAATTTGCAAGCCTTTTTTGGTCGGGGAGGGTTCAAAAAGATGAAATTTTCAGTTCGAGCTGCCAGTGTAGCTCAGTTGGCCAGAGCAGCTGATTTGTAATCAGCTGGTCGGGGGTTCGAATCCCTCCACTGGCTCGTTACGTTCTTTAAAAAAACTGAGTGAAACATTGGGGAGATACCGAAGTGGCCAAACGGGGCAGACTGTAAATCTGTTGTCTTACGACTTCGTAGGTTCGAATCCTGCTCTCCCCACAGTTGGTGGTGAGCGCGGATGCTGGGGTGGCGGGGCGTTCTTAAAAAATTAATAAGCGGGAGTAGCTCAGTGGTAGAGCATCAGCCTTCCAAGCTGAGGGTCGCGGGTTCGAGCCTCGTCTCCCGCTCTAAAAAATGAGGCAGTGGAACGTTCATTGAATTTTTTGAGCTGGTAAGGCTGATAAGTGATGGGTGTTCAGCTTCGGACTGTGAGAGGGAATGAATCACACCCACACCCTAAAACTCACACCCAACACCCAATCTGCCGATGTAGCTCAGGGGTAGAGCGTTTCCTTGGTAAGGAAGAGGTCACGGGTTCAATTCCCGTCATCGGCTCTATCTCTTGGATAAGAAGAAATGATTTTTTTAAACCATCATAAAACAATTTTAAACAAATAAACCATGGCAAAAGAAAAGTTTATCAAAACCAAGCCCCATGTCAATATCGGGACTATCGGCCACGTTGATCACGGTAAGACCACTCTTACTGCTGCTATTACCCAGGTTCTTAACAAGAAAGGTTTGGCAGAAGTGAGAAGTTATGACTCAATTGATTCCGCTCCGGAAGAAAAGGAAAGAGGTATTACCATTAATACGGCTCACGTAGAATACCAAACCGAAACCCGCCACTATGCGCACGTTGACTGCCCCGGTCACGCTGACTATATCAAAAACATGGTTACGGGTGCTGCTCAGATGGATGGAGCTATCCTCGTAGTTGCCGCCACGGATGGTCCGATGCCTCAAACGCGCGAACATATTTTGCTTGCCCGCCAGGTAGGCGTGCCGCAGATAGTGGTGTATATGAACAAGGTTGACCTTGTTGACGACCCTGAGTTGCTCGACCTCGTTGAAATGGAGGTGCGTGAACTGCTCACTTTCTATCAGTTTGACGGTGCCAAAATTCCGGTTATCAGAGGTTCAGCTTTAAAGGCATTGCAGGGCGACCCTGAAGGGGTGAAATCAATTGAAGAACTGATGAAAGCTGTTGACGAAACTATTCCCGTTCCGCTCAGAGCCAAGGATAAGCCGTTCCTGATGCCGGTGGAAGATGTCTTCTCCATCACAGGTCGCGGCACGGTAGCTACCGGCAGAATAGAAAGAGGCGTCATCAGAACAAGCGACCCGGTGGATATTATCGGGCTTAGTTACGAAAAACTCACCTCTACATGTACTGGAGTGGAAATGTTCAGAAAAATTCTGGATGAAGGTGAAGCCGGTGATAATGTCGGTCTGTTGCTGAGAGGCATAGAAAAGGACCAGATTAAGAGAGGAATGGTGATTTGCGCTCCCGGAAGCGTAACTCCGCATACTGAATTCAAATGTGAAGTGTATATCCTCAGCAAGGAAGAAGGCGGAAGGCATACCCCTTTCTTCAATAATTACAGACCCCAGTTCTATCTGAGAACAACCGATTGCACGGGTGAAATCAAATTGCCTGATGGAGTGGAAATGGTGATGCCGGGAGACAATGTTACCCTCACCGTAAAGCTTATCTACCCGGTAGCATTGGAAAAAGGGTTGAGGTTCGCTATCCGCGAGGGAGGCAGAACGGTCGGTGCTGGTCAGGTTACAGAAATTATTAAGTAGCAGAGGCGGTAAACGGGTGTAGCTCAATTGGCAGAGCAGCGGTCTCCAAAACCGCAGGTTGGGAGTTCGACCCTCTCCACCCGTGCGGAATGAACCCCGGCTAAAAAAGCAAGTTGGGCAGACGGCACCTTATAGCAAGTGAAAAGCGATGAACAGATTCACCTTATACATCAAAGAGGCCTACAGCGAACTGCTGAACAAAGTGACATGGCCTACGTGGGAGGAATTGCAGGAGAGCGCGGTAGTAGTGCTGGTTGCATCCCTAATCATTGCATTGGTGGTATTGGGGATGGACCAGCTCTCTAACGTAGTGATGAAGTTCATTTACAAAGCAATCATTGGCTAAAAATAATGAGCGAAGCAACAACATCGGCACAAAGCATTCCGCAGTCCGGGGCTGCGGAAACCCAATGGTTTGCGCTTAAAGTAATTAGCGGCAAAGAACGGAAAGTGCGCGAGTATGTGGAAAACGAAGTGAAGCGTTCGGGATGGACACACATTGTAAAACAGGTGCTCGTTCCAACCGAGAAGATTTACAAGATTCAAAAGGGAAAAAAGGTAATCAAAGAACGAAACTTTTTTCCGGGATACGTGCTGGTGGAAGTAACCAAGAACGGCTTAAGCAGTGATATGATTCAGACGCTGCAAAATATTTCAGGCGTATTGCATTTCATCGAAAAGAATAAACCGGTGCCGCTGCGGAAAACGGAAGTCAACAGAATTCTCGGCAAGGTGGATGAGATGCAGGAAGCCGGTGAAAGCATCAATGAGCCTTTCATCATTGACGAAACGGTGAAAATCATTGACGGACCCTTCAATGATTTTTTAGGTACCGTGGAAGAAATCAATGAAGAAAAGAAAAAGCTTAAAGTGGTGGTGAAAATTTTTGGAAGAAGAACACCGGTGGAATTGAATTTCATGCAGGTGGAAAAAATATCATAACCGATGGCGAAAACAGCAGAGGGATTTATCAAGCTGCAGATTAAGGGCGGACAAGCTAATCCCGCTCCCCCCATTGGACCCGCATTAGGCTCAAAAGGGGTGAACATCATGGAATTCTGCAAACAGTTCAACGCACGAACACAAGATAAACAGGGCAAAGTGCTTCCGGTGGTGATTACCGTTTATAATGACAAGTCATTTGATTTTGTAATTAAAACACCTCCTGCTGCAGTACTCCTGCTGGAAGCAGCCAAAGCCAAGAAAGGCTCAGCCGAATCCAACAGGGTTAAAGTAGGCAGCGTAACATGGGACCAGGTGAAAGCAATAGCTCAGGAAAAAATGCCCGACCTCAATGCTTTCAAAATTGAATCAGCTATGAAGATGATTGCAGGAACTGCTAGAAGCTTAGGTATTACCGTTACCGGAACACCGCCCTGGCAGCAATAAAATAAACTATTACGCAAGTGCAGCTTACCAAATACAGAAAACGAATTCAAGGCAAGGTGGACAGAACCAGGCATTATTCACTGGAAGAGGCGTCTGCTTTGCTGAAAGAGCTTATCCACACCAAGTTCGACCCATCAGTAGATATGCACATCAGGCTTGGTATTGACCCTACCAAAGCCGACCAGTCTATACGCGGAACCGTATCCCTGCCGCATGGCACGGGCAAAACCAAACGGGTGCTTGTTCTATGTAACCCCGACCAGGAAGAAGAGGCGAAAGCCGCAGGTGCTGATTATGTTGGTCTTAATGAATATGCCGACAAGATTGCAGGAGGATGGCTGGATGTGGATGTTATCATTGCCACGCCCGAAGTGATGCCTAAAATTGCCAAGCTGGGAAGAATTCTCGGTCCACGAAATCTGATGCCTAACCCCAAGTCAGGAACAGTAACCACAAATATCGGTGAAACCGTGAGGGAAGTGAAAAAAGGGAAGATTGCATTCAAGGTGGACAAGCAAGGAATCGTTCATGCTGCTATCGGAAAAGGCTCTTTCACAGCCCGGCAAATCAGCGATAATGCCAAAGAGTTGGTGCATGCAATTGCGAGAATGAAGCCCGCATCCGCCAAAGGACACTTTTTCAAAAGCATTACTCTTGCGAGTACCATGAGTCCGGGATTAAAAATTGATACCCGTGCATTGGGAGTGTAAAAACAGAATGGCATGAATAAAACTGAAAAAACACAGGTTATCGAAGAACTGAAAGAAAAATTTTCAAGGGCTTCTAACTTTTACGTAGCCGACACGGGAGGCTTAACAGTGCAGGAGGTGAATGCGTTGCGGAAGCTCTGCTATGAAAATGGCGTGGAAATGCGTGTTGCAAAAAACACGCTTATTTACAAGGCACTGGAAGCCACCAACAAGCATAGTGAAATAGGCAGTGTATTAAAGGGTGAAACCTCGTTGTTTTTTTCTGAAGCGGCAAATGCACCGGCTAAAGTCATTAAGAAATTCAGGAAAGACAAAGAGAAGCCGCGTCTAAAAGCCGCTTATATCGAATCATCCGTTTATATCGGAGATGAACAGCTGGAGACGCTGGCAAGCCTGAAATCGAAAAATGAATTGATTGGTGAAGTGGTCGCCCTGCTGCAGTCTCCGGTGAGAAATGTGTTGGGTGCATTACTGAGCGGAAAGACCAAACTGGCAGGAATTGTAAAAACACTCTCAGAAAGAGAGGCAAAACAATAAAATTTATACACGCACACGACCCCATGTTGTGCCGCATCCGAATTGGAAAAATAAATTCTTTGTTTATAAACCCTTAAAACCCTTAGTAAAATGGCTGATTTAAAAGCATTCGCAGAACAATTGGTTGGCTTGTCGGTAAAAGAAGTCAACGACCTGGCAAAAATTTTAAAAGAAGACTACGGCATTGAACCCGCAGCAGCTGGCGCTGTGGTGGTGGCAGGTGGCGCGGCAGGCGGTGCCGGAGCGGCTCCCGCAGCAGAAGCAAAAACCACTTTTGATGTTATCCTGAAAAGTGCTGGCGGTCAGAAACTGAATGTGGTGAAAATAGTGAAAGAAGTCACCGGGCTGGGTCTGAAAGAAGCAAAAGACCTGGTGGATGGCGCCCCCAAGCCGGTAAAAGAGGGGGTTTCAAAGGAAGAAGCTGAAACGCTTAAGACAAAGCTGACAGAAGCCGGTGCTGAGGTGGAAGTGAAGTAGAACTTCCTGTAGTTGAAAATTTTTAGGACTGGAATAGTGTAACTATCCCCGTCCGTCACTTTTAAATGTTCATTTCATCATGACCAAAACTCCATCTGTTCTGGAACGCATCAACTTTGGTAAAATCTCGAAAAACATCGATTATCCTGACCTGCTCGACATCCAAATACAATCGTTCAAGGACTTTTTTCAGTTAGACACTACTCCTGAAAACAGGAAAGATGAAGGTCTCTTCAAAGTATTCACCGAGAATTTTCCAATAACCGACACCCGGAACATCTTCAATCTCGAGTTCCTCGATTACTTCATTGACCCGCCCCGCTACACCATTGAGGAATGCATTGACCGCGGGCTTACCTACAGCGTTCCGCTGAAGGCAAAACTGCGGCTTTCCTGCAACGACCCCGAACATGAGGATTTTGAAACCATCGTGCAGGATGTGTTTCTGGGAAATATCCCCTACATGACGCCCAAGGGCACCTTCGTCATCAATGGCGCTGAGCGCATTGTCGTATCTCAGTTACACCGTTCTCCGGGCGTGTTCTTCGGGCAAAGCTTCCACCCCAACGGAACAAAAATTTATTCGGCAAGAGTGATTCCGTTCAAAGGCGCATGGATGGAATTTGCCACCGACATCAATAACGTAATGTACGCCTACATTGACCGCAAGAAAAAATTCCCGGTTACTACGCTTCTCAGAGCCATTGGGTATGACAATGACCGCGATATCCTTGCACTTTTCGGCTTGTCAGATGAAGTGGAGGTATCTCCCAAGAACCTCAAGAAGCTGGAAGGAAGAAAGCTTGCGGCACGGGTGCTGAAAAGCTGGGTGGAAGATTTTGTGGATGAAGACACAGGCGAAGTGGTGTCCATCGAGCGCAACGAAGTGATTCTTGAAAGAGACACGGTGCTGGATGAAAAGAATATCCAGAAGATTATCGAAACAGGCGTCACCTCGGTGATTCTGCAGCGCGAGGATGTGACTGGCGATTATTCCATCATTTACAATACTCTTCAGAAAGACACATCCAACTCCGAGTTGGAAGCCGTGCAGCACATCTATCGTCAGTTAAGAGGCACCGACCCTCCTGATGATGAAACAGCACGAGGCATTATCGAAAAGCTGTTTTTCTCCGACAAGCGATATGACCTTGGCGAAGTCGGCAGGTACAAGATTAACAAAAAGCTGAAGCTCAACATCCCCATGGATGTGCGGGTGCTGTCAAAAGAAGACATTATCGAAATCGTCAAATACCTTGTTCAGCTCTGCAACGGCAAAGCCGAAATTGACGATATTGACCATCTCAGCAACAGGCGGGTGAGAACGGTGGGCGAGCAGTTGTATGCACAATTTGGAGTAGGCTTGGCAAGAATGGCAAGGACGATTCGCGAAAGGATGAACGTCCGCGATAATGAAGTGTTCACCCCCATTGACCTCATCAATGCGCGCACGCTTTCATCCGTCATCAACTCATTCTTCGGAACCAGCCAGCTTTCCCAGTTCCTTGACCAAACCAATCCGCTGGCGGAAATCACCCACAAGCGAAGGATTTCAGCCTTGGGTCCCGGTGGCCTCTCCCGCGAAAGAGCAGGCTTTGAAGTGAGAGACGTGCATTACTCTCACTACGGACGCCTCTGCACCATTGAAACACCGGAAGGTCCCAACATCGGGCTTATCTCGACCCTTTGCGTTCATGCGAAAGTAAATCGCATGGGATTCATTGAAACCCCTTACAAAAAAGTTGAGAAAGGGAAAGTACAGGTGGAAGAAAATCCCGTGTACTTGTCAGCAGAGGAAGAAGACGACAAAGTCATCGCCCAGTCAAATGCCCCTATTGATGACCGCGGCAGATTCAAAGATGACCGCGTGAAATGCCGCAAAGAGGGGGACTTCCCGATTCTGGAGCCCGAGGTAGTTCAATTTATGGACGTAGCTCCCAACCAGATTGTAGGCATCTCCGCATCCTTGATTCCCTTCCTTGAGCATGATGATGCCAACCGCGCCCTGATGGGTTCAAACATGCAGCGCCAGGCGGTTCCTTTGCTGCAGCCTGAATCCCCCATTGTAGGAACCGGCTTTGAAAGACTGGTGGCAAAGGATTCAAGGATATTGATTAACGCAGAAGGAAACGGAGTGGTAGAATATGTGGATGCTAACCAAATCATCATTAACTATGACCTGAATGAGGATGAACAGATAATTTCATTTGACAGCGGAAGAAGAACCTACACCCTCACCAAGTTCAGGAAAACCAATCAAAACACCTGCATTAACCTGAAGCCCATCGTCAGCAAGGGCGACAAGGTGAAGAAAGGGCAGATTCTCTGCGAAGGCTTTGCCACGCAGGGTGGCGAGCTGGCTCTCGGTCGTAACCTGATGGTAGCCTTCATGCCCTGGAAGGGTTACAACTTTGAAGACGCCATCGTCATTTCTGAAAGGGTGGTGAAAGAAGATGTGTTCACCTCCATCGTAGTGGAATCATACGAATTGGAAGTAAGAGACACCAAACTGGGCGAAGAAGAGCTGACAGCCGATATACCCAATGTGAGCGAAGAAGCCACAAAAGATTTAGACCAAAACGGAATTATCCGCGTGGGCGCCACCGTGAAGGAAGGCGACATCCTGATTGGAAAAATCACTCCGAAAGGCGAGTCAGACCCCACCCCCGAAGAAAAGCTCCTCCGAGCTATCTTTGGCGACAAAGCAGGCGATGTGAAGGATGCCTCGCTGAAAGTGCCTCCTTCCGTAGAAGGCGTGGTGATTAACACGCAGCTTTTCGCGCGCGCCAAGAAAGATAAAACCCTGAAGAATAAAGAAAAGACGCAGCTCGAAAAATTGGATAAGGAGCATGGCAAAAACCTCGAAGCGCTGAAGGAATTATTGGTAAAGAAGCTGATGGAACTGCTGCAAGGCAAAACATCAGCAGGCGTTTACAACACTTACAAGGAAGAACTCATTGCAAAAGGCACGAAGTTCTCGCCCAAAGTGCTCTCTTCAATTGAATATGACAACATCGACCCGAATGAGTGGACCAGCGAAAACAAAACCAACAAGCTGGTGAGGATGCTGCTGCATAATTATAAGCTGAAAGTGAATGAGGAAGTGGGAAGATATAAGCGTGAAAAATTCAACATCAGCATCGGAGATGAATTGCCCTCAGGTGTGTTGAAGCTGGCAAAGGTATATCTCGCCAAAAAGCGCAAGCTCAAAGTGGGCGACAAGCTTGCCGGACGTCATGGCAACAAAGGCATCGTGGCGAAAATTGTCCGTGTGGAAGACATGCCTTTCCTCGCTGACGGAACCCCCGTTGACATCGTCCTCAACCCGCTGGGTGTGCCCTCGCGAATGAATCTGGGGCAGATTTATGAAACCGTGCTGGGCTGGGCAGGCAAAAAACTGGGCGTCAAATACGCCACCCCGATTTTTGATGGTGCCAATATCGATGAGATTGAAAAAGAGATAGAAAAAGCAGGACTTCCCAAGCTGGGACAGACATATCTCTATGATGGCGAAACAGGCGAGCGTTTCCACCAGAAAGCAACGGTGGGTGTCATTTACATGATTAAACTGTCACACATGGTGGATGATAAGATGCACGCACGCTCCATCGGTCCCTATTCGCTCATCACTCAGCAGCCGCTGGGCGGCAAGGCGCAGTTTGGTGGCCAGCGCCTGGGTGAAATGGAAGTGTGGGCGCTTGAAGCGTATGGCGCTTCCAATATTTTGCAGGAACTGCTTACTGTAAAATCAGATGATATCGTAGGCCGGGCGAAAGCTTATGAAGCAGTTGTAAAAGGCGAAAATCTGCCTAAACCCGGTATCCCGGAGTCGTTCAACGTCCTCGTGCACGAATTGCGCGGCTTGGGTCTGGAACTGGATTTTGTTTAACGGCTTGAAGTCTTCGGTCCGGTTTTCACCTTCCGAAACTTCAAACTTCAAATTTTAAACATTTCATAAATGCCATTTGCAAAACAAACCAAATTCAACCCCAACTTTTCAAAAATCATCCTGAGGCTTGCCTCACCGGATGATATTCTCGAAAGGTCGTACGGGGAAGTAAAAAAACCGGAAACCATCAACTATCGCACTTACAAGCCCGAAATGGACGGCTTGTTCTGCGAGCGGATTTTCGGCCCCACAAAAGATTATGAATGCTATTGCGGTAAATACAAGCGCATCCGCTACAAAGGCATCGTGTGTGACCGCTGCGGAGTGGAAGTGACCGAGAAAAAAGTGAGAAGGGAACGTATCGGTCACATCAAGCTGGTGGTGCCGGTGGTGCACATCTGGTACTTCAAATCGCTGCCCAACAAAATCGGATACCTGCTGGGCATGTCATCAAAGAAGCTGGAATCCATTATCTATTATGAACGGTATGTGGTGATTCAGGTAGGGGCGGCTTCTGAATTTACCGATGCCAAAGGAAACAAAATTGAAGATTTAGCCCTGCTCACCGAAGAGGAGTACCTGGAAATTCTCGAAAAGCTGCCGAAAGAGAACCAGCACCTTGATGATGCCGACCCGAAAAAGTTCATCGCCAGGATGGGTGCTGATGCCGTGAAAGATTTGCTCACCCGTATCAATCTCGATAACCTCTCCTATGAACTGAGAAACGCGGCAGCCACTGAAACATCCCAGCAGCGGAAAGCTGAAGCTCTGAAAAGATTGAGTGTGGTGGAATCATTCCGCGAGGCAAATACCCGCACGGAAAACAAGCCGGAGTGGATGATTGTGCAATACCTGCCTGTCGTTCCCCCTGAATTGCGTCCCCTGGTTCCGCTGGATGGCGGCCGCTTTGCCAGCTCCGATTTGAACGACCTCTACCGCAGGGTGATTATCCGCAACAACCGCTTGAAGCGGCTGATTGAAATTAAAGCTCCCGAAGTGATTCTCCGCAATGAAAAGCGCATGCTCCAGGAAGCCGTTGACTCGCTGTTTGATAACTCGAGGAAGTCAAACGCAGTGAAGGCAGAGGGCGGAAGAGCCTTGAAATCGCTGAGTGACATCTTAAAAGGAAAGCAGGGGCGCTTCCGTCAGAACCTGCTTGGCAAGCGCGTTGACTACTCCGGTCGCTCGGTGATTGTAGTCGGACCGGAGCTGAAGCTGCACGAATGCGGCTTGCCCAAAGACATGGCAGCTGAACTGTTCAAGCCGTTCATCATCCGCAAGCTGATTGAAAGAGGCATCGTCAAAACAGTGAAGTCAGCCAAAAAGCTGGTTGACCGCAAAGAGCCTGTGATTTGGGATATTCTTGAAAACATTCTGAAGGGACATCCGGTGCTGCTCAACCGCGCACCCACGCTCCACAGGCTCAGCGTGCAGGCATTTCAGCCCAAGCTGATTGAAGGAAAAGCCATCCAGTTGCATCCGCTGGTATGTACCGCGTTTAACGCTGACTTTGACGGTGACCAGATGGCGGTGCACGTGCCGCTGAGTTATGCTTCCATCCTTGAAGCACAGTTGCTGATGCTTTCATCACACAACATTCTCAACCCGCAGAACGGCTCGCCCATCACGCTTCCTTCACAGGACATGGTGCTCGGTCTCTATTACCTCACCAAAGGGAAAAAAAGTGAAGGAAAGGAAAAAGTGCGCGGAGAGGG
>DATLYB010000157.1:0-11711 GCA_035575215.1 Chitinophagales bacterium | reverse complement strand
CAAACCGTTGAGGCGGTTCACCGGAGAGGGTTCGTCTTGGGCAGCCTGCGTTAACACCGCATAAGCGGCAATATTGGGATAAGCATATGTCCTGCTTGCAAGCAACGGGCTGAAGCCATCGCCCACCATCACATCCGTAATCGTGGCGTTCCATTCATGCAAGAGAAAGGAGTAATCCCTGTCACGGGGAGTATTCTGATGATGATTGCAAGAGGCGAAAGCTATACAAAAGATGCAGGCAAGGAGAGGACGTTTATCAAACAGAAACATGGATTAAAAAAATTATCACGTAAATTTACTAAACCTTCGCAAGCAAATTGTAGGGGAGGAAAGGGGCTGCTCAAGCCAATCATTTAAAAATCACCTTTTTACGGAAGGCAGCAGTGCCGCTTTGAACGGAAAGCATGTAAAGACCATTTCCGGGATATTCGGGCAGTTCAATGGCGAAATAGGATTGAGTATTGCTGAAAGATTGTGAAAAAATCATTTTCCCGTTTAAGTCTGTAATGCTGATATGTTTCATATCTGTGCCGGCAAGTTCATTGTTAAAATAAACTTCTAAACTTCGACCGGCAACGGGATTGGGGAAAACCGTGATAAATTCACGCGGTATGATATTTACTGAAACGGTATGCGAATAAGAGAACGAGCCGTCATAATCGGTTTGCTTAAGACGGTAATAGGATATTCCGGGAAAGGGCTCGCGGTCAACGGCATGATAATGATTAGAGTCAGAACTATTTCCAGCGGCTCGAATCACATCGAGGGTTTCAAATATGATGGCATCCTGGGAGCGCTCCAGAGTGAAAAAATCATTGTTAGTTTCCGTTGCCGTAATCCAATTTAATTCAACTGTTTTTCCTGCCACGTCAGCTTTGAAACTAAGCAGCTCGATTGGCAGCCCATGTCCGCCCTGCGAGCCTCGCCCCACGCCAAAATCAGAGAAAGAGGTTAAATCATTTCTGATGGCATAGCCGTGAGATGCAAGGCGGCCATCACCGTCATTGTTGTTGAGGGTTCCGCCTCCGGTGCTCCAGTCAGCGGCTGTAGAGCTTCCGGTAGGGCGCTTCAGCGGACCAAAGCTATTATCGCTCAGCCCCGACATGTTGCCGGTATAAAGCTTGATGTCGTAATTGCCTCCTGAAGGCGATGCGTTGGGCGTCAGTTCCCATACGCCTTCGGTATTCAGCGTGGTGTAAGTAAGCCAGCCGGAGCTCCATTCATCGCTTACGTTCATGTCGTTGTCATTATGATTAGTGAGCGCCTTGAATTTTCCGTCAATGTATGTGACGCCCGTCAAATTTCCATTGATGATATCAGCGCGAAAATAGTTGGATGCCCCTGTTCCGTTGCCAAGCGGAAACGCGTAGGTGTCGGTATTGGAAGTGACGTTGCGCCTGAGATTACCGTTGATGAAGCTGGCTGAACTATAGCCCGCCAATGCAGAGGAACTGTTGGAAGAAAGCGTCACTCTGTAAGAGCCGGTTGTCACCACGCCATCTGTCAGAGTAAGCGTATTACTTACCGTCAGATTATCGTTCAGTGTTATCTGCGTTGCCGTATTATTAATGGTGAGGTTGTAGAAACTTTCTCCGTTAGTAGTAACAGCCTGGTTGGACGAGCCGCTGAGCGTGACGGTTCCGTTTCTTGCATTAAACGAGCCGCCTGAATTCACCCAGTTTCCCTTCACGGTAATGCTGCGGTTGTTGGTATTGACATCCAGCGTTCCTCCGCTGATGGTGAGGTTGCCATTTACGATGATGTCCACGCTGTTGTTAATGGTCTTGGTGCCGGTGCCGCTGATGACAAGATTTTGATAATCGCTTTCGGGGTCACCAATAGTGGTGGTACCCTGATATTCAATGGTAGAGCCGCTTTCGAACACTTTTTCAATGGTGCTGGGTAAGGTGGTTGAACCGCTTATGATAAAGGTAGTTCCATTTTTTACGATGAAGTCTTTTGTGGAAAGACCGGAGATGGAAAATCCTCCGTTATCGAACTTGCCGCTATTTAATGTAAAATCGCCAAAAAAATCAGAAGAGTTAAGCGCTGCACCCAACGTGACAGTGGCTCCGCTGCTTTTGTCAATCGTAAGATTATAGAACTCGATGTTGCTGTTAAGCGGAAGAGTCTTGCTGGATGAACCGGTCATCTTAAATGTCGTAGCCGCGCTGCTGGATGCGTTAAGAAAACCACCGCCATCTTGCAGTACAATTGTTCCCGAAATCTGAAGGGTGCCTCCGGCTGTAGTCATCCTCACTTCCGCATCTGAAGCCAAGCCGTCAATATCGGTTTTAAAAATTAAATCTTTCCCGATGATGAGTGTTCCTTTCAAATCAATTCTGCAAATGGGATTGATACTGGGGTCATCGCTTTGTACCCGCACATAATTGTTCACCGTAAGGGTTTGTAAGGCGTTGATGGTCAGCTGCGCTGTAGTGGCATCATCGGCATTATAAACACAAAGGCTGCTGATGGTATCACTTGCTGTGAGTGTTACGGTATGGGTGCTAAGAATCACCACGCTGTCATTGGTGCCCGGAACCGAGCCTCCTTCCCATGTACTTCCTGAATTAAAACTGCCTGTCTGAGCAGATACCACAGTAGCTGCAGATACATGCGAAATATCAAGGTTAAAAATTGACAAACTAATCAGCGCAAAAAGTATCCTTTCGTCTATTCTCATTGTCAAGAGGGTTATGCACCACCGGTTCAGATGTTTTCTACGCATCAGGAAGAGTGATGTTTCCGATGCCTTGCCGGTTTGACGATATAGCAGTAAAATTTTTTTATGAAATAAGTCGAAGAGAAGTCTTTAAGCGGGTTTTCAGCTCACAACTATTTTAAACCGCGACAATTCATTGTGATACCGGATGTTTAAAAAATAAACTCCGCTGTTCAGGTCATCAGGCAAATCAATTTGAATTGATTGCGAATTACCCACTTCAAGGTCTTGTATAAACATAGTTCTTCCGCTGATATCTGAAAGATACAGTGTTGCATAGATGATGCCCATCCTGGAATTTTCCAGTCCAATGGTCAGACGTTTGCCTTTGATTGGATTGGGCGAAATAGTGAATACAGGTTTTTCCGTTTCAATAAACACCGAAACCATGTTAGAATAAGTAGCGGTGCCGTCAAAATCGGTTTGTTTCAGACGATAGTAGGATGTGCCTGGATAGGGCTTGCGGTCAACAGCAGCATATTCTCTTGTTATTGAACTGTTGCCCGCACCATCAAATATCTCCAGTTCATCGAATGTACTGCCGTCAAGAGACCTTTCGATGGTGAAAAAATCATTATTGATTTCAGTTGCGGTTGTCCAGTTGATATATACCACTCCACGTTCCGCCTTTGCCTTAAAATTCAGAAGTTCGATAGGCAAGCCGGACCCACCCTGCCCTCCCCGTCCACCGCCAAAATCGGAGAAACCGGTTAATCCGCTGCGCTGCATATAACCACTGGCAACAGTTCTGCCGGGAGTATCATCGTTGTTAAGCCAGCCTCCGCCTGTACTCCAATCAGCGCCTGACGTGCTCCCTGTTGGTCGCTTCAATGGTCCAAAATTATTATCCGTCAGTCCGCTCATGTTGGCGATATACAGCTTAACACCGTAGCTTCCACCTGTGGGGCTTGCATTGGGTGTTAATTCCCACACTCCTTCAGTGCAGATTGAACTGTAACGGAGGTAGCCGTGCGTCCAATTATCCCAGACAAACAATTCGCTGTCGCTATGACCGGTAAGCGGTTTGAATTTCGAATCAATGTAAGAGATGCCGGAGAGGCTGCCGTTCACTATTTCAGCAAGATAATAATTTGATGTTCCGGTGCCGTTGCCAACAGGAAAGGCATACGTGTTGGTATTGGTCGTGATATACCTCCTGAGATTTCCGTTGATAAAACTGGCGCTGCTGTGCCCTGTCAAGGCTGATGCGGACGCAGAAGCAACAATCACGCGGTGCGAGCCGGTAGTAATAACTCCGTCAGTCAACGTTAAAACATTTGTGATTTTCAAACTATCATTAAGTGAAATCTGTGTAGCCGTATTATTGACAATGAGATTATAAAATGTGCTTCCATTGGAGGTGACCGACTGGTTGCTTGTTCCGCTGAATGTTACCGTCCCGCTGGCAGCCGCAAATGTTCCTGCGTTGTTCCAGTTGCCTTTGACCGTCATGGCATAGCCGCTGGCATCGAGTGTGGTGCCATTGCCGATGGTGAGATTGCCATTCACGGTGACGGCTCCTCCGATGGTTTTCGTCCCTGAGCCGCTGGTAGAAAGGTTGTTGTACGTGAGGGCTGCAATGGTTTGTGCGCCCGTCTTTGAATAGTTAATCGTGCTGGTGCCAAGGCTGATGACTCCGTTATTGGTAATGGTTCCTTCATCAATTGATAATGTGTAAGAACTCAAATTCAAATAACTTCCCGCTCTTAAAGTAAGGCTTCCTGCCGTTTGGTTTGCCGTCAGCGTAAGGGTGGTGTTGTCCAGAATCACTGCAGATTCCCCGGAGCCGGGAACGTTGCCGGCATGCCAGTTGGAAGCGCTGTTGAAATTTCCGGATGTAATATTCAGGTAGCGGGCGGAACCAAACGCTATGTAATCACCATCGGCAAGCGTAATGTTATCAGCGCTGAAAGAACTGCCGTTGGATATCAGCGAATAAATTGTCGCTCCGGTCGAAAAATTTCCATCGGCATCAACCATCACCACAAAGCCGTTGAACCCAATATTGACTGCCGGCAGACCGGTGGTATCAAGAGTAATGGTAACGGTTCCGGGGTCACCTGTTTTATCAATGCGCCACTCGCGTGCCAGTCTTCGAACTTCCGTGACGGGTGTTTCCGTGGCTGTCCACAAAGAAATTGAAGCATTGTCATGCCCGTACAGCATATATTCTCCGCTTGCCAGTCCGCTGGGGTTGCTGATAAGCAGATAGTTTGATGCGGAAGCAGTGTGAATAACAGGCACGCCTTCGCTTCCGATACCGGCAACGTCATATCCGTGCGTGGCATTGTAAGCATACTTGTCATCCGAAATAGTGATGTTGTATTTGGCGCCTAAATAATTTTCAACAATTTTTCTCTGAACGGTATTCAGCACGGTGTTGTAAAAACACACTTCGGCAATATTGCCATTGAAGTAGTCGCCAACGGATTCACGGGTACCAAGCGTGGTATTATCACCGATAGGATTTTGGTTATATGCAAGCCCGCTTTGCGAGGTAGAGCCGTTGATGTAAACGCTTGAGCCTGCGTTATCCAATTCCCAAATCACTATTTGCGTGCCGGTGCCGGTAATCTCAGCTCCGCGGGCGGTTCCGTCATGATAGGCTTTGTCCCCCGCTCCTTTATGAAGGATTTCTACTTTGCCGGTTTTTGAATCGAAGATGGTTTGCTTGGCAGTGCTGGTGCTTTTGTAAACAACCACCATGGTGTAATCGCTGGCAGCATGTGTAAGAGCAGTGAGGTCAAAATAATCGCTGCTTCCATCGAACTGTACGGTCGGCATGTTGTTGAAGTTGACATTTGAGGCGACATAAGCAGGTTTATTGGCAGCGTTGGTTTGGACGGGGTCAAATTCATTTCCGGAAGTATCAGGCCATGAATCCAGCGCGCCACCGTCAGCAACTCCGCTGATATAATCCGCCCGCAGCCACAAAATATTGACTGCCGCATCGCCAACCCCACCCGGACCGTAGGGACCAATGTTGTCATTATCTGTAATGGTGTAAGTGTAGGTCACATCTGAGCCCAGTGTTGCATTGACGGGATTTGAAAGTGTGACGATGATGGTTTCACTTAATTCAATTCCCGAATCATCAATGATGGTTGGGAATATATCTCCGCTTGTTTCACCGGCTGCAATGGTTATCGTGCCGTTTGCCAGCGTGTAGTCAACACCTGAACCGGCAGCCGTGCCGCCCGTTGCACTGTAGTCCACCGTAATTGTTTTTCCCGACACCGCTGATAAACTGAGCGAGAAACCGGGTGAGGCTAAAGATTCATTTCCTGATGAGGAAGTGCCTGAGAAAGCAATGGAGGGCGCTGCGTCATTGTCGTTAATGGTGAAAGTGTGAGTGACATTTGCTCCCAGATTGGCGTTGCTGCTGGGGCTGGAAAGCGTGATAATCACCGTTTCGTCATATTCATCCAGCGCGTCTTCCGTAAGCGACAATGAAATGGTGGTGGATGTCTGATTAGCCGGAATGGTTGCTGTGCCGCTGGCAAGGGTGTAATCCGTGCCGCTGCCGGTGGCTGTGCCGCCCGTGACGGCATAGTTAACGGTTGTTGGATTGGCTGCATCCGCCTCATTCAATGATATAGTGACCGTTGCCGATGAATTGCTTTCCGTTCCGCTGGATGATGAAGAGGCAAACTGAATTTTCCTGCTGTTGTCATCATCGTTGATGGTGTAGGTAAAAGTGGAATCAGCGCTTAAGGTGATGCCGGAGGATGGATTCCGGATTTTGATAATTATCGTTTCATCGCTTTCAATAACAGCATCGTTGGTAATGGCGATGCTGAACGTTGCGGAAGTTGTGCCTGCTGTGATAGTCGCAGTGCCGTTGGAAAGGGTGAAATCCGTGCCTCCTCCCGTTGCCGTGCCCCCTGTGACAACATAATCCACCGTGACATTGCTGCTCATGGTGTAGTTCATGGAAATGGTCACTGTGTGGGGAGTGACTGACTCAAATGCGCTGCCGGTGGTTGGAGAAAAACTTAATACCGGTTTGCACACCACGAATGTCACATAGTCGCCATCGGATATATTCATGCCCGTTGTCTGGTATCTGCCACCGCTGAGTGTAAGCGGGTAAAATGCTGCGCCCGAACTGAAATTGCCATCAGCGTCAATCAGCATTCCGTATTTGGTGAATCCGGAAGGTTTAGCCGGAAGCAGGGAAGTGTCAAGACTCATGGTGACGGTGCCCATATCACCTGTTTCATCCAATCTCCACTCGCGTGTCAGTCTTCTGATATCCGTGTTTGGTGTTTCACTGGTTGACCAGGACGCAATGCTTGCCCCGTCATGCCCGAAAAGCAGGTATTCGCCATTACCCAGACTGCTTGGGTTTTCCACTCTGAAGATTCCGCCTGATTCAGCTGCGGAATGGAGGTTGGATGCATCTTCACGTCCGATACCCGCCACATCATTCTCGTGTGTTGCCTGATAGGCATATTTATCATTCGCAATGGTGATGCCGTACTTCGCACCGAGATAATTTTCAACAATAATCCGCTGGGCGCTGTTGAGCTTCACATTGTAGATGATGGCTTCTGCGATATTTCCGTTGAAATATTTCCCGTTGCCTGCTTCATTTGCACCAAGGCTGGTACTTGCATTAATGGCTCTCTTTGAATAAGAAAGACCCGATTGTGTCTTTGTACCGTTTTCGTAAATGCTGGATTTAGGGCTCACATCGTAAAGCTCCCATTCCACAAGCTTGGTTGAAGTTCCTCTTATTTCTGTACCCCGCGATTTACCATCATTATACGCCTTATCTCCACCTCCTTCATGGGGAATCCTGATTTTTCCTGTTTTAGTGTCGAATAAATATTGGCTGGAAGTACTTGTGGTTTTATAAACAAAGAAAATGCTATAAACGCTGGTCGCATTCATCTGCCCGTTGCCGTAGTCCAGAAAGTCGGAAGTGCCGTCAAAATTGACAGTAGGCTTGTTGTTAAAGTTCGAATTCGATTGGGTGTAAGTAGGTTTCTTGCTTGCAGTGGATTGTGTGAAATCATTGCCATTGCCTGATTGGTCGCTCCACGTTGTTACAGAACCTCCATCAGCAACGCCCGTGATGGCATCAGCTCTCAGCCAGAGTTTGTTATCGGTGCTGCCGCCCACGCCACCCGGACCGGTTTGTGCCCAAGGTGTCATAGCATGCAAAATAATTACAATTGCTGTACAGGATTTTTTCATAGCTATCTCTGATTACACCAACGGGAACAGTTCAGGCAGATTGGCACGAGGTTTTACGTACGTCCATTATATAAAGTTGCTGGAGAGGATGGACTCCTGACTTTATTGCTCGGGAAGCCGAAGAAAGGGATTTTAAAATTTAAACTCAATACCGCCTATCACTTGCACAAACCCCGCAGGGAAAATTCCGGATGAGATACGGTGCAGTCTTGAGGCTCTATACACGTCATTGAATAAATTCTTGCCTGAAACAAACAATCTCAACCCATCTAAAGTCATGTTTTTACAGTGTTTTAAAGAATAAGATACAGTAGCATCCAGCGTATGGTATGCATCCAACTTACCAATAGCGCCTTCGCCCGACTCATTAACGAAGTTGAGATACTCGGTATATTGCGAACCAACACGATTATAAACGAGATTCACTCCAACACCTTTAATGCTGTAATTCACTGAAACGCTGAACAAGTAGTCAGGGATGTATGGCGGTATGTTATCAAGTCCGTCTTCACCAAAGATAATATCAAGTCTGCTGATGTTACCGAAGTCATTCACGGTGAGAGGTGTGGTTATCAAACTGTCATTGCCATTCACGTCTTTGTAATAAACATTAAATCCTCCTGGATTTTCATTAATCATGTCAACTAATTCTTGTTTTGTTGCCGGAGTATGCTTCACGTTCAGAATGTCGGAGTCAGTCAGTGTTCCGCTTTTGATTTTTCCTATCAGCAGGGAGAATGTTCCTGAAATAGAAAACTGGTGCTTTTTCATTTTCATCAAACTATGCAGGTTCAGGCTGGCGCCCGTTTCTATCCCGTTAATCAGCACATTTGCCAGCGACTCGAATGCTTCCTGTCTCCCCGCAGCGTAAAAATTCCTGATGTCATTTCTAAAATAACTCACCTGACCTGAAAATCCGTTGTCTTTCAAGCTTCCTCTGGTTCCAATCTCAAAATCGAAACTGGTTTCCGGCTTGATATTTATATCGCTGAAATCAACTGGTTTGGAAACATTGCCTTCCTCATCGACTGCAAGAAATCCCGCTTCAGAGGTAGGAGGCGTATATCCTTTGTAGAGGCTGGAAAATACGGACCAATTGCTGTTGATTTTTTCTATAATACGATAATTCAGGGAGATGCCCGGAAGCGCTTCGAAGAAAGTGTTTTCCGGACGTTGATAATTTTCATCTCCCGTGTTGTTCGGGTCATTTGAAATTTTCAAAAGGTCCTTTGCATTCATGATGATGTATTCAATGCGAAGGGCCGGAACAACCGTCAGCTTTTTATAATTAAACGAATGTTTTGCGTGACCGGATAGAGCATAAAGACGATACGTTTCATCCAACACGATTTTGCCGCTGCGCGCAAACCGTGACGAGTCATTACTGATTTCGGTGTTTTGGAATTTCTCCGCATGAAACCGGAAAGCCACTTCCGATTGATGCTTCACTTCTCCGGTCAGCCAGTTGATTTTGGCTGTTTCCTGTAATCCGCCCACGTTGAAAAGCCTGTTTCTTGCTTTAGTACTTTCCCTGCCGTTAGAGAGTTTCCCTACGCGCACATAATCGTCATCCGTGAAAGTTTGCCCTTCAAGATAACTGTATTTTGAAAAATAAATGTCATCACCGAGATAACTCCGTGCCGTGCTGGCTCGGATAACCGAAGTGTTTTGCCGCCACCAGTCGCGACTGAACTGCGAAGCATATACTTTTGAATTGAGCACCACTTTGCTGCCGAGGGCGAGGTTATGAACCAAATCAATGCCATAGCGTGTAGTAAGCAGTTCATCGGCATCAAACGGATTCTGTTTTGGGGCAAGGCGGAAGGTAAGCGGAGTAAGTGCGCTGTAAGTGGCGAGTGAATTTTCGGTGTGATAGTTTATTTTCACATAAAATGATTGTTTGCTGCCAAGGTCGGCATATACCTTCGCAGTAGTGTTGAAAATTTTCGATTGAGAATTCTGCGTGTAGCCATCAAAATTTTTTCCCAGAATCTGAAGCTCTGCTCCCACATTATTCCATGTGCCACCATAAGAGAGAAGTCCCGACAGATACCGCTGGCTGCCGCCCGTAAAGTTTGCCGTAATGGTTGGGGAAGGCGGGGGGCGCCTGGTGATGTAGTTGATTGCCCCGTAAATGTTATTGGGTCCGTAAGTGAGTACCTCCGCTCCTTTGATTACTTCAATGCCGTCTAATCTTTCGGAGGGAGGATTGTAATAAGCTGAGGGGGCAAGATACGGAGCAGGTGCAACTGGAGTGCCGTCCTCAAGAATTAGAATCTTGTCGGAACGTCTTGGATAAGAACCTCTGATACCGACATTTAAACGATTGGATATGCCCATGTCACCAGCCACGTTCACTCCGGGTACCGTTTTAAGTGCTTCTTCCGTCCCCACCGGCACAATCAATTCCAATTGCTTTTTCGTAACAATATGATTGGTGCTGCCATAACGGTCATCATATCCTGTCCTGTGCTCCATTATCATCACTTCATTGATTCGGATAGTCTTCTCTTTCAGCCGGATGTCGGGAAGCTGGATATGCTGACCATCCTCTTCGATGATTATATTGTCAACAGAATAATCTTCAAAGCCTATGAATTTTATTTTTACCTGATAGTTCCCTCTTACCAGTCCGGAAAGAGGGAATCTTCCGTTTTCATCGGTTTGAGTTGCATTCTTTTCATTAGCGAACACGTGAACAAAGGACAGAGCCTTATTGTCAGTTTCTGAAATAATTCTGCCGCTGATGAAACCGTTCTGGGCTAAAGCAACTGCCGGGAAGAAGCCCATCGCTAATGCAGCAAGCACAACTGTTTTCATAAAATTATTTTGAAGTGTTCAAAATTATTTTCCTTTCATATCTAGGGAAATACCTTTTAGTAGGTATTTCTTAATGACTCGCAGTAAAGAATAAGCATGCATGTAGGAAATCGTTCTTAGCCGGCCGCAACTTGTCTTTTCTCATTCCGTAAGAGAGCAGACCTAAACAACGTACGGAATGAGGCAGCTGAAAATAACCAACCACATCACCCAGCGTGATAATTACTCTCTCGAAAAATATCTGCAAGAGATAGCGAAGGAGCCATTGCTCACTGACGAGCAGGAGGTAGCATTGGCAAAACGCGTGCGCGAAGGCGACCCCGAAGCGCTTGAAAAAATGGTGAAAGCCAACCTGCGGTTCGTGGTGTCAGTAGCAAAACAGTATCAGAATCAGGGATTGCAGCTCAGTGACCTTATCAATGAAGGGAATCTTGGACTGATAAAAGCCGCGCAAAAATTTGACGAAACACGCGGGTTCAAATTCATCTCCTATGCCGTGTGGTGGATTCGCCAGTCCGTATTGCAGGCGCTGGTGGAGCAGTCAAGAATCATCCGTCTGCCGCTGAATAAGGTCGGCTCGTATAACAGAATTACGCGCGCGATGTTTGCCTTTGAGCAAAAATATCAGCGGGAGCCCACCAACGAAGAACTGGAGGAAATCCTGAAGATTAATAGAAAAGAAATCAACGACATCATCCGCAGCGCGCATAAGCATATTTCGATGGATGCGCCCATCTCCAGCGATGATGAGGATGAAAACAGCCTGTATGACATCATTAAAGACGAAGATGCTTCCGATTCGGAAAAGAAAATGATGAAGGAATCGCTCAAGCTCGAGATAAAAAAGGCAATGTCGGTGCTTCCGAAACGGGATGCTGAGATTGTATCCTGCTACTATGGTTTGCGGGGTGAAGTGCACATGACGCTGGAGGAAATCGGTAAAAAATTCAATCTTACCCGAGAA